>DATNMZ010000261.1:0-4873 GCA_035602095.1 Thermoanaerobaculia bacterium | reverse complement strand
CACAGCCCATACGGGATACCGAGCGGCGCGTAGCGACGCGCTCAAAGAAAGCCGCCTTGAGAGGGTCGCGTCCCAGGACGCGGCTGACAACTGACAGCCCGGCTGAAGCTGGTAGCCCATACGGAGTACCGAGCGGCGCGTAGCGACGCGACAAGCGCCGGGTCCGCCCGGCGCTCATCGAACCCGTGTCGCGCCGCAAAGGCGCGCCGCGGCGAAGCCGCGCTTCAAAGGAAGCCGCCTTGAGAGGGTCGCGTCCAGGACGCGGCTGACAACTGACAGCCCGGCCGGGAGTGGTAGCCCATACGGGAATCGAACCCGTATTTCGGCCTTGAGAGGGCCGCGTCCTAACCGTTAGACGAATGGGCCAAACGGGGCCGGTGAAATTAGCACACCGTTCATCGAAGCAGCAAGCTGGCAGGGAAGCGCGTCACCGCGCAGGAGGCAGGTGACAGGACTGAGGTGACAGGACTCAGGTGACAGGAGCGAGCTGCCAGGCCACTGCCACCTGTCACCTGTCACCTGTCACCTGACGAGCGGAGCGAGTCCTTCGAACCCGTCTCGCGGCGGCGAGCCGCGGTTAAGAGTCAGCCGCCGGCGCCGGAGGCGCCTTGAGAGGGCCGCGTCGCGTCACCGCGCAGGAGGCAGGTGACAGGACACAGGTGACAGGAGAGCTACCAACCACTGTCACCTGTCACCCGTCTCCTGCCACCCGTCACCTGTCACCTGCCCCCTGCCACCTGCCACCTGCCACCTGTCGAGCGAAGCGAGTCCGGGAACACCGAGAGCACGCCGCAAGGTTGTGTGTCTCATGCCCTCCCTCGATCTCGGAGACTTCTCGTTTGCGACGGTCTTCTTCGCCATCCTGTTCGGCGTCGTCGGATTCGCCGCGTTCCGGTACGGCAAGAAGAACGGCGAACCGAGACGGCTCTTTCTCGGCATCGCGCTCATGGCCTACGGGTATTTCGTCTCGAACGCCTGGCTGTCGCTCGCGATCGGCGCTCTCCTGACCCTTCTCCTGTTCTTCCCGAGATGACAGGCCGGGAAAGATTACTTCGATGACCGGAGCGTTTCCGCGTGGGATTGGCCGACCCTCAGGTCGTCGCCGACGTCCCGTGTCGAGGCGGAGATCGGACCTCGCTCTCCTGCATCCGAGCGCTCCTGGACCCGGAGAAAGCGAGAGCCGCGAGTCCAACGGTGGAAAACGCGAACAAGACCAGGCCGATTCGAAACGACAACGGCCGATAGGCCAGCTCGACGCGATGGGTACCGGCAAAGAGCGGCAGGACCATCGGATCGCCGGCGTGCAGGTCGAATGGGACCCGGACCCCGTCGACCCGCGCGATCCACCCCGGGAAGAATGGATCGGCCACGACCAGGCGCTGCCGACTCTCGACTTGTGCGTCGATCCGCCACAGGCCCGGCACCCGCTCGACGATCAAGATCGAACCGGGACCTTCGAGCCGTACGCGCGGCTTCGCCCGGCGGTTTCGCAAGATCCGGCCATCGGGTCCCGCGTAAATCTCTTCGAGGTCGATCCCCTTTCTGGACCTCCAGACGCCCGCTCCAAATGCAAACTGCGGGGGCGCAACGAGGCAGGTCACGTTCCACTCATCGAGTGCGGCTCCTCCCGCTTCGAGGTCCCAGGGCTCGATGGCGTCTTTCTGCGTCGGCAGGTCACGGAAAATGCCGATTCGAGCGCGCCTCTTTCTCCAGCCGGCCGGACCGAGCGCGTCGTACCCGCGAACATCGTCCAGGCCGTAGTCCGTCGCGCTGTTGGGAGAGAGAACGGTGTGAAGCGGCAGCACCCGAAAAGGCCCTGGAAGGCGCCGCAGTGTCTCGATGAGTGGCGTCGTCTCGGCAACGCGCGCGGCGGGCGTGACTCCGTGCACGCCGACGGCGCGCCAGAGAAGCTCTCCACCGGCAACGGCCACGGCCACGGCCGAGAGCGCCAGGGCTGCGGCGGAATGCGTTTTCCCGCGGCGTTCCAGCATGGAGCGGAGCACGTCGAGTCCCGTCGAGCCAATGACGGCAATCGCGAGGGGAAGAAAGAGCAGCCAACGCGTCCAGTGCACGGGCGTCGCGGCAGCGAGGAAACGGGAGAGCGGGTTCGAATATACGAACAGGAGCATTGCAAACGCTGCGAGTCCCCAGAAGCGGACGTCCGGACTCGTCCGCCAAGCGGTGAGGCCCACGGGCACGAGCAGAAGGAGGACCACCGAGACCCCCGCGGCCCCCTCGATGACATTCGAGCCTGCGACCGGCGAAGTGAGAAATCGCAGCACGTCGGAGAGCGGCAAGACGAACGGGCTTCGCCCTTCGCCCGCTCGGGCAGCAGACTCCCGGAAGTATTCGAGAAACGGCAGGAGAACCGGCGCTGCGAGCCCCGCGCCCAGGAGTGCGCCCCCGGCCGTTTTCGCTCGCGCCTTCCACACCCCCGGGCTGACGATCAAGACCCCGATCGCGAGAAGCGCGATCATGAGCTCGGTCTCGGGGTGCCCACCCGCCAGAACGAGAAAGGTCGACAGGGCGACGCCCATCACGTTCCGAGCGGAAGGTTTCAGGGTCGTCTTGCGGATGAACAGCAGCAGCAGAGGAGCCGCAGCCGCGCAAAGCGTCTGCGGGTGCTCGAGCCAGGCGACGAACGGACCCGAGAGAGCGAAGGCCACTCCGCCGAGCGCGGCCGCGAGGCGAGACCGGCCGATCCCTCGCAGGAAGAGAAAGGCGCAGCCGGCGGCGAGCAGGACACGGCAAAGAAGCGACAGATTCCACCCGGGATGCGTCCCGAGCAAAAGGGTCGGCCAAACGAGGGGCGAGAGTAAAGCAGAGATGGAATTCCCGAGCAGCGGGACTCCCCCGTCCTGGTGGGGATTCCAGAGCGGGATTCGGCCGGCGCGGAGCTCCCGACGCGCAAAGGAGAGCCAGGGAACGAATTGCCAGACGGGGTCCGAGAGCGCCGGAGACTGGATCGAGCGCGCCGGATAAAGGGAGGCCCACGGCAGGCGCGTCGACTTGATGTCGCTCGACAAGAGAACGCCGCGATGCATGCCCATCGCGAAGAACACGACGAGCCCGAACGCCGCGAGCACTGCTGCGCCAACCAGCCGCCGAGTCGCTCGCGATCCAGCGGGAACGGCCGTCCGGCGGACCGCCACGGCCAAATCTTACGGCGCCTGCGGACCGTGCGGCCGGCCATCCTTGAACGGTCCGATCGAGACAGACGGTTCGGGAGGACCGCCCGCAAGCCGATGACGAGGCTCAACGATGAAAGTGAACACGCAATCCATAAACTGTGATCGGTCCTCGGTCCCTGTTGAAACCCGGGTTGCCAACTCGCTGAAGGTCAAGAGAAATCGCCGTGCGCGTGTTGACCGCTGCGGCGTAGTCTGCTTCGACGATCGTCTCTTCTCCGTACCGGAGCCGCCCGTCACCGACCTGAAAACCAACCCCTCCGGCCTCGAGATATCGGCGATGGTGAGAGGACAAGCCGCTTACCACAACGGCTACCATCACGCGGTCCTCGGGTCGACCCCACGCCGACCCGCTGCAAGACGTGGAGAGCGAGGCGGTGCGGTCGATTTCGGTGTAGGCGAACGACTCGGTCTTTCCATCGTCCCACCCAACTCGAACTGCGACGCTCCACTCTTTCCCGAGACCCTGCTCGGCGTTGATGCCCCACCCAATCTTGCGTCGTTGGGGCCGTCTCGTCCCCGTGATGTCGGGTACCGCGGTTCCGCTTTCGGCGATGGCCTCATCGTAATTGCCCATCCGCGCATGGTTGACGAATCCCAGAGCCCGGATCACACCCTTTGTTTCCGGGTTGAATGTCCATTCGAGCTCCAGGTTTTCTCCGTGAGCCTGCCGGAAGTGATGATCGAATTGCGGGCCGTTCGCGACCGCGGGCATGGCGTACGTTCCCATTCGAATGACGAACGATCTCTTTTCAAGAGCCACGGTCAGTCCCCAGGTGTATCCCCGCGTGTCTGCGGCATAGTCCCAGGCTCCGTTATTCCCGAGCCCCCAATTCGCAAGCCGGTGATGCGTGTCTCCGAACACAGTGTTCGTGTCGAAGAAATCCGGGAGGGACACCTTTCCGAACGTGACGATGAGCCGATTCGCCGACGTCCCGTTCCCGAAATAGCGATTGCCTCCGGGAAGAAATTTGTCCTCTGGCTTCTCCGGCGTTTCATAGGACTCGGTCGCGTCACCGAGCGGAAAGGTCTGCTGAATGAAGGCCCGGGCGATGTAGGGTCGGCTCGCAATGGAGGGAACGCGCACCACGTCGAGATTCGGGAACGCCGCGATGCCCTGACCCTCGCCGACTCCGGCCCCGCCCGAAAACTCCGGCTGAATCGAGACCCACGCACCCGGCCAGAGCGAGGCCGCGGTGAACAACGTTGTCGTCAGCGTCGTGGCGGCGCGGCTCGAGCCCTCGTTCCGAAAACTCCTTTCTCCCTCGTACGGATCGTGAAACGAGGGGGCGGTCTGGGTGATCGTCGTTGCCTGAAAGCCCCAATCCCAGGCGGGACGACCGATAGAGCGGGCAGGAGCGTCCGCGGCCATTGGAGACGACTGAGCCTTCAGAAGATGGCTCCCGATCATGGCGTAGAGCCCAGCGACTCGGACAACCCTGGCAACCGAGACTCTCTTCCGTTTGTGTCGTGTTCTCTCACAGCCAGCATCCCGGTCCGGACGAGAACCCGCTCCGGCACAAAGAGTCAATATGCCCCTTCGCGGCGCGCGTCGCAGTCGATCCGGACTCGTTCGCCTTTCATCATGACCTCGACGGATTCCGCTCCCCTCCCAGCATAGAGCCACAGCTCAGAGAACCCGAAGCTTCATCGCGGGCGGTCGACGAACCCGGAGTCGAGCGAAC
>DATNMZ010000260.1:0-4179 GCA_035602095.1 Thermoanaerobaculia bacterium | reverse complement strand
TTCGCCGGCCACTCGACGCCCCACTTCATGAAAGCGCGAATCGCGGTGGGGGCAGTGTAGAGAATCGTGACCCCGTGCCGCTCGATCAGGTCCCAGAAACGGTCCCGGGCGGGGGTGTCCGGAGCGCCCTCGTACATCAGGCAGGTGGCCCCGTTGGCCAGAGGGCCGTACACGACGTAGGAGTGACCGGTCACCCAGCCGATGTCGGCGGTGCACCAGTACACGTCCTCTTCTTTCAGATCGAACACCCACTTGCTCGTCGCGTAGGTCCCGACGAGGTAGCCGCCCGTCGTGTGGAGGATCCCCTTCGGCTTTCCGGTGGTTCCGGATGTGTAGAGGATGTAGAGCGGATCCTCGGCGTCCATCTTTTCCGGCGGGCATTGCGCCGGGGCGTCCGCCATCAGGGCCGACCACCAGAGGTCGCGGCCGTCCTTCCACGCGATCGGATTGGCCGTCCGCTTCACGACGATCACCCGCTCGATCGAGGGAGCGTCGTTGAGCGCCTCGTCCGAGATCTTCTTCAAGGGCACGATGCTGCCGCGGCGCCAGCCCCCATCGGCGGTGACGAGGACCTTCGCTCCCTGGTCGTTGATCCGGTCCCGGAGGGACTCCGCCGAAAACCCGCCGAAAACGACGGAGTGGATCGCGCCGATTCGGGTGCACGCGAGCATGGCCACCGGCAGCTCGGGGATCATCGGCATGTACAGAGTCACCCGATCGCCTTTTCCGACCCCGAGCGACTTCAAGACATTGGCGAACTTTCCGACTTCCCGGAGGAGCTCCCGGTAGGTAATCGTGCGCTGATCCCCCGGCTCTCCCTCCCAGACCAGCGCCGCCTTGTTGCGGCGGGGCCCCGCCGCGTGCCGGTCCACGCAATTGACCGAGACATTCAGCTTCCCGCCGACGAACCACTTCGCCCGGGGAGGCTTCCAGTCGAGGACCTTGCGCCAGGGCTTGAACCAGTCGAGCTCCCCCGCAAAACCCGCCCAGAATCGCTTGAAGTCGCGCTCCGCCTTTCCGTAGACGGAAGCGCTGGAAACGTTCGCCTGCGCAACGAAACCCTTCGGAGGCTTGAACCGGCGTTTCTCGAGAAGCAGCGCTTCGATGGTCTCTTCCGGCTTGCTCGGCATCGCCACCCCTCCTCGTTCCGGGCCCCCGGCGCAGCCCGGGTTCCCGGACGCGGATGTTATGCGAAAGCCGCTTCATGCCCTCTTGACATCCGTCGAAACTCTGAAACACTCTGCGCCCACGACTCCCCAACGCGCGGCGCGAGCCGACATCCACCACCCTCGTGGAGAGCGCGGACCCCTGTGGGCAAAGCTTTTCCGCGCGAATCGGGCGAGTCTGCCCCCATTCGCCCCGGGCCGCCCGCCCGCGAAGGCGCGCCCGTGAAACCGGCGGAACCCGGCCTCGAGTCCCCGTCCCGGGCCGGCCGTTGCACCCGTCTTTCCTCGAAGTCCGGGAGAACGTTCGATTCGGGCTTCGCGCGTCGCTAATTTTTTAGAGGGAGGAACAATGGCCACGGCTACCACCGACATCCCACCCCCCGTCGCGAGGGAGGAAGAAAGGCGGGTCATCTTCGCCTCGTCCCTCGGAACGGTCTTCGAGTGGTACGACTTCTATCTCTACGCGACCCTGGCCCCCTTCTTCGCGGCGCTCTTCTTTCCTCCCGGAAACGCGACGGCGGCGCTCCTCTCCGCGTTCGTGACTTACGCCGCCGGCTTCCTCGTGCGCCCCTTCGGCGCGCTCTTCTTCGGCCGCATCGGCGACCTCGTCGGCCGCAAGTACACCTTCCTGATCACGATCGTCGTCATGGGGGCATCGACCACCGCTGTCGGCCTTCTGCCGACGTACGCCAAGATCGGCTTTGTAGCGCCGATCCTGCTCGTGCTCCTGCGCCTCCTGCAGGGCCTCGCCCTCGGCGGAGAGTACGGCGGCGCCGCGACGTACGTCGCCGAGCACGCGCCCCAGGGCAAGCGCGGCTACGACACGTCCTGGATCCAGACCACCGCGACGCTCGGCCTCTTCATGGCGCTCATCGTCATCGGCGTTTGCCGCTGGCAGATGGGCAAGTACGACCTCAGCCATGGCCTGACGGCCGGCGACACCTTCAAGAACTGGGGCTGGCGGCTTCCCTTCCTCGTCTCCCTCATCCTGCTCGCGTTTTCCGTCTACATCCGGCTGAAGCTGCAAGAGTCGCCCATCTTCAAGGCGATGAAGGCCCAGGGGAAGGGCTCCAAGGCGCCCTTAACGGACAGCTTCGCCAAATGGTCGAACGCCAAGATCGTGCTCCTGGCTCTCTTCGGCGCGACGGCCGGGCAGGGCGTCGTCTGGTATGCGGGTCAGTTCTACGCGCTCTTCTTCTTGACGCTCTATTTGAAGGTCGACTATCTGACCGCGTACATCCTGATCGGCGCCTCCCTGGCGCTCGGAACTCCCTTCTTCATCGTCTTCGGCGCGCTTTCCGACAAGATCGGCCGCAAGTGGATCATCATGGCGGGCTGCCTGATCGCCGCGCTCACCTTCTTCCCGCTCTTCAAGGGCCTGACCCACTACGTCAATCCCGCTCTGGAAACCTATGCCGCCGCCACGCCGATCACCGTGGCCGCCACCGACTGCACGATGCACATCTTCCCGACGCCGAAGACCCGTTACTCCGACTGCGACAAGGTCAAGGACTTCTTGACCAAGGCCGGCCTGTCGTTCCAGTCGCTGCCTGCCGAGGGGACAGAGACGGTCGTGACGAAGATCGGATCGGTCGAGCTCCGAGGGTGGAGCGAGGACAAGTACAAGGCGGCGCTGACGACGACGGGCTATCCCGCCAAGTTCGACAAGGCCGCATTGAACTGGCCGATGACGATCCTGATCCTGTTCATCCTCGTGATCTACGTGACCATGGTCTACGGTCCGATCGCCGCGTTCTTAGTCGAGCTCTTCCCGACGCGCATCCGTTACACGTCGATGTCGCTGCCGTACCACATCGGCAATGGGTGGTTCGGCGGAATGCTGCCGCTGCTCGCGACCGCGATCGTGGCCTCGCGCGGCAACATCTACGCCGGCCTCTGGTATCCGATCATCGTGGCTCTGATGAGCTTCGTCATCGGCTCGCTGTTCATCCGGGAGACCAAAGATCGCGACATCCGCCATGATTTCTGAGCGGGCCCGAACGCCTCACTCAACAAAGGAGGAGAGCATGCTTCGAAAAGTTTCCGGACGGTTCCTGAGGGCCGGCCCGCTCGCGCTCGCGGTTTTCGCGCTTGCGCTTCTCCCGGCTGTGGCCGGGGCCCAGGTCGTCGTCAAGGTCAGCGACACCGTCAACTTCCGCCTCGGATTCCAGCTCCAGGGCTGGGCGGAATGGCTCCAGGATCCCATCAGCCAGGGCTATCAGCAGAATTTCAAGCTTCGCCGCGTGCGGCTCATCCTGGCCGGCCAGGTGGCGCCAAACGTCACGTTTTTCATGCAGACGGACAACCCGCAAATGGGTCTGACCACCGGCACCTCGACCAAGGCATTGAACTCCGGCTTCCTCATTCAAGACGCCTTCGGCGAATGGCGCGTCTTCGGCAGCGATGCGTTCATCCTCGACTTCGGCAAGATGCTCGCGCCATTCACGCGTAACTCGCTCCAGAGCACGTCGAGCCACCTTTCCTTAGACGGCGGCACGTGGACGTTTCTCCAGAGCGCTCCCCTGCAGGCTGACGCCGGCCGCGATCTCGGAGCCCAGTTCAAGAGCTATCTCGTCGACGATCACCTCGAGATCCGGGCCGGCGTCTTCGAGGGCTTGCGCGCAGCGACGACCCCGGCATCGACGTCCGGCTCCCGCAACCCCTATCGGATCGTCGGACGGATCGTCTATAACTTCTTCGACACGGAAAAGGGCTACGTCCCGGTCGGCACCAACCTCGGGAAGAAGAAGATCGTCGCGATCGGCGGCGGATACGACACGCAGGGAGGCTACACGTCTCCGGCGACGGCGACTACCTCCTCCGGGAAGGGCTACAAGGCCTACGGTGGAGACTTCATGGTCGACTGGCCGCTCGGGCCCGGCGACGCCAAGACCGGGCGGAGCGCGATCACGGCTCACGTCGACTACATCCACTACGACGGCGGCTGCGGGATCACGCCCGCGGGGACCCGGGCGACGAACTGCCTGATCCCCACCCTTTTCCCCGAGGAGGA
>DATNMZ010000259.1:0-3458 GCA_035602095.1 Thermoanaerobaculia bacterium | reverse complement strand
GGATCGACCTCGGTTTCGTGTCCCTACCGCTCGACGCCGAGGGCCTGGTCACGCAGACGACGCACCGGGTTCGTCTGATCGTCGCGCTTCCCGAGGAGCATGCGCTCGCGGGCCGGGAGACGATTCGGCTGGAGGAACTTTCCGGAGAGGCGTACACCCTCTGGCCGAGGCACGTTTCGCCGGGCTCCTACGACCAGTTGCTCGCCATCTTCGCCCGGGCCGGCTTCGGGCCGCCCGTCATGATGGAAGGAGGCCTTCCTTCGACGCGGACCGTCCTCGGCATGGTCGCGGCGGGCCTGACGATCGCGCTCATCGATCCAGTCATGGCGCAGATGGCGACGCGGGGCGTGGTCTGCCGGCCGCTCGAGGGCCCCGGGATCTTCATCGAGAGCGGAGTCATCTACCGGCGGAGCGATCCGTCGGCGCTCCTGACATCCTTTCTGTATGAAATGGAGGTCATGTCCCGGAACGCGGACGCCTCGGCGGCCGCCCGGAAGAGACCCGCGGCGCGAAAGCGGCGCGGCGCTGTGAGCCGCTAGGACGCGGTCGCCGCGGGGACGGTGAAGTAGAACGTGCTTCCGACGCCGACGCGGCTCGTGGCCCAGATTCGCCCGCCATGCTTCTCGACGACCGCTTTCGAGATGTACAGGCCGAGCCCGAGCCCGTCTCTGCTCGAACCGAGCTGCCGGTAGAGCTCGAAGATACGCGTGAGGTCCTCCTCCGGGATCCCGATGCCGGTGTCCGTCACGGTCACCTGAACCTCGTCGTCGAGCGCCGTCGCGCTCACGGAGATCTTTCCTCCCCCCTCGGTGAATTTGACGGCGTTGCCGAGGAGGTTCGAGAGAACCTGAAAAATCCTGCCATGGTCGACGATCGCCGGGAGAGAGGCGTCGGAATCGACGAGATCGAGAACGATCGACTTGGCAAGGGCGACCGGACGGAAGATCTCGACGGCCTCCCGAAGAGGCCCCGCCATGTCGGAGGTTTCCGGCCGCACCTTCAGCTGGCCCGCGTTCAAGGCGGCGAGGTCGGCAAGACTGTTGATGAGTCCAGTCATCCGTCCGATCGTCGCACGAATGTTCCTTCCGTTCGTCTTCGCCGCCTCTCCCTCCTTTCGGAGAAAGAGCTCCGCGTTCACCGTCAGGACGCTCAGAAGGTTTCTCAGATCGTGAGCGAAGATGGTCAGCAGGCGGTCGCGGTCCGCCAGGCCGGCGTCGGCCTCGGAATGGGTCCTTCGTTCCTGCGTGAGGCTGTTCAAGAAACCGCTCAACGCGCCGTCTGTTTGAGCGCGCTGGTTCGCCGCTCCGGCCTGCCCGCCGGCGCTGCGCGAATCGAAGGTGTCCTGTTGGCCCGGAGCCAGCGTCTCCTCGCCCGTCGAGGGGGGAGCCGCCGCCTGCGGCACTGATGAAGCGCCCAAAATATGTCCTTTCCGGTCGCCAAAAGCGTACCGCGTTTTCTTTGTCGGCTCTCATTGTTTGAAGGTCTCAGTTCGAGACGAAAAAACGATGATTCGGAGCTCTTCAGCCGGTATTCCGCGGCCTTCGGCAAGGGAAGGGGCCTTCAGGTGACGGCGTGTTCGGCTTCCTTTGCCAGGTGCTCTCGCCAGTGCCGGAAAGCGACGGAGAGGACGGCGACCGCCGGAATCGAGAGGAAGACCCCGACGAGACCCGCCAGCTCGGCGCCGCAGAGAATCGCGACGATCACGGCCAGCGGGTGGAGGTGGATGCCGTGGCCGATGATCCGCGGATAGACGACGTAGTCCTCCCCGAGCCGGAGAATCACGAGAAACGCGAGCACCGACAGGGCCTGGCCCGCGGAGGAAAAGGCCGCGAAGGTCACCGCGATCGCACCGATCGTCAACGGCCCGGCCAGAGGGATGAACTCCAGGAGTCCGGCGCCGATTCCGAGGACCATCGCGTGGGGCACGCCGATCAATGCGAACCCGGTCGTGCAGGCGATGCCGACGATCGCGCAGGCGATGAGCTGCGCCCGGACATAGGCGGCGAGCGTGCTGTTGACGTCCTGAAAGAAGTCGTCCCCGCGCCAGCGCAGGCGCCCCTTCGGAAAGAGCCGCAACGCCGTCGTTCGAAAGAGCTCCGCGTCCTTCAGCAGGAAGAGCGCGAGAATCGGCACGAGGACTAGCCAGGGAACGTAGGCGAGCGCACCCGCGATCCACGGGAGGATTCCGCTCTTCAAGGAATCCCCGGCCGCCTTGAGAGCCTGATTGATCGACCCCTGGACGGCGCCTCGTATTTCCGCCGGGAGATGGCTGCGTTCGTAGCTCTCCCATGCCCGCAGCCGCGCCTGGCCCCGGGCGATGTAGCCGGGCACTTCCCGGGTGAGCTCCGAGAGTTGCGTGCTGACCACGGGCAGCAGAATCCACAGCGCGAGCGCGAGGGAGCCGAAGATCAGGAGGTAAACGACACCGACCGCGAGGGGGAGGGGGAGCGACCGTCGCCGCCCCTTGAGCGTGACGGGCCGCTGCAGGAGGCCGACGAGCGGCGCGATCAAATACGCGAAAAAGACCGCCAGGATCAACAGGAGAAGGACCCCCTGCAGTCGGGAGAGCGCCCAGAGGGCGGCCCCCACGGCGAGGAGGACCATGAGGACCTGGAGAGTCGTTCGGACGACGGAGCCGCCCGGCGGCGCGGCAGGCTCATTCAAACGGGGAGCCGGATCGGTCGCGGAAACCAGATCCTTCATGAGAGCGCGTCCGCACCCGCGCGGGCGCATCGGCCGTCCTGGTCGCTCGCGCCCCCGGAGACGCCGATGGCTCCGGCAATCCGGCCGTCGATCACGAGCGGGATGCCCCCTTCGATGGGAATCGCGCCCGCGAGGGCGAGCACGCGGAGCCCGTCGCCGCCGGCCGCGAGAACGTCCTGGAAGGCCTTCGTCGGCCGGCGGAAGAGCGCCGCCGAGCGTGCCTTGTCCATCGAAACACGCACGCTGCCGATCTGCGTGTCGTCCATCTTTTCGAAGTAGACGAGGTTCCCGCCCGGGTCGGTTATGGCCACCGCCATCCTCCAGTCGTTCGCGCGCGCATGCTCGAGCGCCGCGGCCGCGACCTTGCGGGCGTCCTCCAGGCGGATCGGGGGGCCGTAGGCGCCGGACAAGGGAGGGACTCCTACGGACTTGCCGCCCCGAGGCGGCCCTCTTTCGATCGTCTCCCGTCTCCGCCCTTCCTCGTGAACCTCATGGATCGTCCCCTCGAGATTTTCCTCGGGAAGCTTATCCAATCTCACCGGCCCGCGCCCGTCCGACCGCGTGAAGCGGCGGTACGCTACCTCCGCGAGCTAAATGAAAGGAGAGCGGGGCGCCGATCCTGCGACTCCAATGAAATATCTCGAAGTGATCGAACGGGAGGGACGCTACGCGGCGACCCTCCGGGAGACGGACGACCCCGTTCCAAAGAGCGGCGAGGTTCTCGTGCGTGTGGCGGGCTCCGGCGTCAATCGGGC
>DATNMZ010000258.1:0-4200 GCA_035602095.1 Thermoanaerobaculia bacterium | reverse complement strand
CACCGGAGCCGGAAGCGATCGAGGTAGAGATACACCACGGGCGTCGTGAAGAGGGTGAGCATCTGGCTGAAAACGAGGCCGCCCACGATCGCGATCCCGAGAGGCCGGCGCAGCTCGGAACCCGTGCCCGCGCCGATCGCGAGGGGCAGACCGCCGAGGAGGGCCGCCATCGTCGTCATCGTGATCGGCCGGAACCGGAGCAGACACGCCTGGAAGATCGCTTCCTCGGGGCTCTTCCCGTCCTTGCGCTCCGCCTCGATCGCGAAGTCGATCATCAGGATCGCGTTCTTCTTCACGATGCCGATCAGCAGAATGATCCCGATGAGAGCGATCACCGAAAGCTCCGTCCGGAAGAGGAGGAGGGCGATGAGCGCGCCGACTCCCGCGGACGGGAGCGTCGAAAGGATCGTCAGCGGGTGGATCAGGCTTTCGTACAGGATCCCGAGCACGAGGTAGACGGTCAGGAGCGCCGCGGCAATCAGGATCGGCTCGTTCGCCAGAGACGCCTGAAAGGCCTGCGCCGTCCCCTGGAAGCTGCCCCGGATCGTGCCCGGCAGGCGGATCTGACTCTCCGCGCGCTGGACCGCCGTGACGGCTGTCCCGAGCGCGACACCGGCCGGCAGGTTGAACGAAATTGTGACCGAGGGGAACTGTCCCTGGTGGTTGACCGTGAGGGGCGCGGTATTCGGCTGATACTGCGTGACGGCGGAGAGCGGGACCATGCCTCCGCTGGAGTTCCGCAGGTAAATCGCTTTCAGGCCTTCCGGGCTCTGCCAGAAGATCGGATCCACCTCCATGACGACGTGGTACTGATTCAACGCGCGGTACATCGTCGAGACGGGTCTCTGCCCGAACGCGTCGTAGAGCGTGTTGTCGATCATCTGGGGAGTGACGCCGAGCCGGGAGGCGGTGCTCCGGTCGATCGTCAGAGAGGCTTGCAGTCCCCGGTTCTGCTGGTCGCTGTTGACGTCCGCGAGCTCCGGGAGCTTGCGCAGGCTCTGCATCACGCGGGGCGCCCACTGGAAGAGCTCCGTCGGATCATCTCCCTGGAGTGTGTACTGGTACTGAGCGCCGCCGCCGCGGCCGCCGATGCGCAGGTCCTGGACGGGTTGGAGGAACAAATTCGCTCCCGGCTCGTGCGAGAGCTTGCCGCGGAGGCGGGCGATGACCTGATCGGCGTTGACGTCGCGGTTCTCACGGGGCTTCAAGGCGACGAACATCCGCCCCGAGTTGGACGTGCCCCCGAGGAAGCCGTTGGCGCTCTCGACCGCGGGATCCCGCATCACGGTGTCCACGAACCGGGCGAGCTTCTTCTGCATCGCCTGGAAGGACGTGTCCTGATCGGCCTGGATGTTTCCGTTCAACCGGCCCGTGTCCTGCTGTGGGAAGAAGCCCTTCGGGACCTTCGCGTAGAGAAAAACCGTCGCGGCCATCGTCGCGAGAGTCACTGCGAGCGTCAGCGGCTGGTGGCGCAGCACCCAGCCGAGGGATTTCTCGTACCGGCGCAGGATCCAGCCGAAGGCCCGCTCGCTCGCCTGGTAGAGCCGGCCGTGCGATTCCTCGGCCTTGGGACGGAGGAGCTTCGCGCACATCATCGGCGTCGTCGTCAGGGACACGACCAGAGACACGGCGATCGCCACGGAGAGCGTCACGGCGAACTCGCGGAAGAGCCGCCCGACGATCCCGCCCATGAGCAGAATCGGAATGAAGACCGCGACGAGCGAAATGCTGATCGAGATGACCGTGAAGCCGATCTCCTTGGCTCCCAGAAGAGCCGCTTCCCCCGGCTGCATGCCCTCCTCGAGATGCCGGGTGATGTTTTCGATGACCACGATCGCGTCATCGACGACGAATCCGGTGGCCACCGTGAGCGCCATCAGCGAGAGGTTGTCGAGGCTGTAGCCGAGCAGATACATGACCCCGAAGGTGCCGATCAGGGAGATCGGCACGGCGACGCTCGGGATGATCGTCGACCGGACGCTGCGAAGGAAGATGAACACGACCAGGATGACGAGACTGATCGAGATCAAGAGAGTGATCTGCACGTCCCTGACCGAAGCGCGGATCGTGCGCGTCGCGTCGATGACGACGTTCAATTTGACCACCGGAGGGATGGAAGCCTGAAGCAACGGCAGAAGCGCGCGGACTCCGTCCACGGTCTTGATGATGTTGGCGCCCGGCTGGCGAAATACGATGATGATGATCGCGGGCTTGCCGTTCGACAGCCCTCCCGTGCGGAGGTCTTCGACCGAGTCCGTGATGCGGCCGACGTCCGACAGGCGCACCGCGGCGCCGCTGTGGTAGCGGATGATCAACGGCTCGTACTCCGCCGCGCTCAGCAGCTGGTCGGTCGTCGCGACCGACCAGGTCTGGTCATCGTTGGCCAGGCTGCCCTTCGGGCGATTCGCGTTCGCGCTTGCGAGCGCCGCGCGGACGTCTTCGAGAGCCAGGCCGTTGTTGTTCAATTGCGTAGGGTTCAAGTCCACGCGGACCGCGGGAAGGGCGCCGCCGCCGACGACAACCTGGCCGACGCCGTTCACCTGGGCGAGCTTCTGCTGAAGAATGGATGAGGCGACGTCGTACATTCGCGCTCGACCGTAGACGTCCGAGGTGAGCGAGAGGAGGAGGATGGGGGCGTCCGCTGGGTTGACCTTCCGATAGTTCGGATTGTTGGGAAGATTCGCCGGAAGCTGCCCGCGGGCGGCGTTGATGGCCGCTTGAACGTCTCGGGCCGCGGCGTCGATGTTCCGGTTCAGATCGAACTGGAGCGTGATGTTGGTGGACCCCTGCGAGCTCGACGACGTCATCTCGGTGACTCCGGCGATTCGGCCGAACTGGCGCTCGAGAGGGGTGGCGACGGAGGAGGCCATCGTCTCCGGGCTCGCGCCCGGCAATCCGGCGTTGACGTTGATCGTCGGAAACTCGACCTGCGGAAGCGGAGAGACCGGCAGGAACTTGTACGCGATCCCGCCGGCCAGCGCGATCGCAACGGTCAAGAGGCTCGTGGCGATCGGCCGCCGGATGAAGGGGGACGAGAGGCTCATGCGCCTTCCACCGGCGCGAGCGCCGGGGCCGCTGCCGCCTTTTTCCTCCGGGTGACGCGGCTCGCCAGCCGGTCGAAGGCGATATAGATCACCGGGGTCGTGTAGAGCGTGAGCAGCTGGCTGAAGATCAAGCCGCCCACGATCCCGATTCCCAGAGGGCGGCGCAGCTCGGAGCCGATCCCGGAGCCGACCGCGAGGGGGACGCCGGCGAGGAGCGCCGCCATCGTCGTCATCAGGATCGGGCGGAAGCGAAGCTTGGCGGCCTGAAAGATCGCCTCCTCCGGCTCCTTCTTCTCCTTGCGCTCGGCGTCGAGAGCGAAGTCGATCATCATGATCGCGTTCTTCTCGACGATGCCGATCAAGAGGATGATGCCGATCAGCGCGATCACCGAAAAATCCTGGCCGAAGAGCATCAGCGAGAGCAGGGCTCCGACGCCCGCGGACGGAAGCGTCGAGAGGATCGTCAGGGGGTGGATGTAGCTCTCGTAGAGCACCCCGAGCAGGATGTAGACGGTCACGATCGCCGCGAGGATCAGGAGGGGCTGGTTCGCGAGCGAGGCGCGGAAGGCCGCCGCCGTTCCCTGAAAGCTCGTCTGAATGCTCGCCGGCATCTCGAGCCCCGCGCGCGCCTTCTCGATGGCGCGAACGGCCTGTCCCAGGGAGGCGTTGGGCGCGAGGTTGAACGAGACCGTCGCCACGGGAAACTGCCCCTGGTGGTTCACGGCGAGCGGCACGTTGGAGGTCTTGATGTCGGTAAAGGCTCCGAGGGGGACCGTCCCCCCCGCGGTCGATCGAAGATAGACGCTCTTCAGGTCGTCCGGGCTGCGCCGGAAGGTCTGCTGGGACTCCAGCACGACCCGGTATTGGTTCAGCTGGGTGAACATCGTCGAGATCTGCCGCTGTCCGAACGCGTCGTAGAGCGCGTCGTCGAGCATCTGGGGCGTGATCCCGAGGCGCGAAGCCGTGGTGCGGTCGAGGTTCAACCGCGCCTCGAGCCCGGCGTTCTGCTGATCGCTCGCCACGTCGCGCAATTCGGGGATCTCCTTCAGGCGGCTCACGAAGCGGGGGACCCACTCGCCGAGCTCTTTCGCGTCCGGATCCTCGAGGCTGTACTGGTACTGCGTCCGGCTGACGCGGTCTTCGACGGTCAGGTCCT
>DATNMZ010000257.1:0-16785 GCA_035602095.1 Thermoanaerobaculia bacterium | reverse complement strand
CCTCCTCCAGCCAACTGACGCAATCCCTGGACAGGTTGAGCCCCAGATCTCGAAACAGGATCATCAGCCTGCCGATACAACACAGATTCTTTGCGAAATTTCGATCGGTGTTGTTGCGCGGTCCGACAAACGCGCAGTCATTCGACTCGAACCGGGAGCGCGGCCCGTTGATGTTGCGGAGGAGCTGGTAAAAGTTCTGAATGGCCGGGTAGGACGACCACGGAGTGAAGTCCTTCAGGGCTTGCGGAATCAGCTCGGGATTTCTCCTGAAGTCACGGTATCTCTGATCCGGATCCTGCCGGACGTGCGTCCAGGGATGAGCCCGTGGAACTTCGGCAATCTCGTCGACGAGTCGGAAGACTTTCATCGCCGGAAATACACCTCTCGCAGACAGCCTCTTCCCGGCAAAGGCGCCGGGCTGTCGGGGGATTACGAGAGGCTGGGGGGAGCGCGGGAGGAGCTTTCGAGGACGAGAAGCGCGGGCGCAGTCGACGAGGGGAGAGCGCGCTGCAGAGGCAGGCGAGCGAGACGCACGGTGAACGCGATGACAGGCGCGGTCGCGGAAACGAAATCCCCGTTGAAGCAGGCGAGGCACGGATCGTCGTCGACGAGCCAGAAGGAGCTCCAGGCGGAGTGGCCGTCGGAGCCGATCGGGGCGCCGCTTTCGACGAAAAGGCCCGAGTCGCTCGGCTGGTCGAAAAGGAGGTCCTCGAGACCATTCAAGTGGTGATGGGGCGCCGCGGCGACAGCGAGGAAGAAAAGGACGAGGTAGATCCCCACGGCGCGACGACACCGGGACCAGAACACGGGCAGCACTATACGCCGCTGTCCGGCTGCCGGACGATCGCGCGACCGGCCGCTCGAAGTGCTGCCCAATCGGTAAAATATCCTCGCCGGAGATCGCCGCCCCGGCCCGGTTGCGTACCGCCTCGAGATTCGAAACCGTGATTGGATGCTGCGCCGATGGCCAGGAAACACAGCCAGAATCATCTGCTGGCGAGCCTTCCCCCCCGGGAGTTTCGCCGGATCGAGCCCCATCTGCTCCCCTATTCGACGAAGGCCGGGGAAGAGCTGCACCAGCGGACGGGATCGAGTCCGTACGTCTATTTCCCGATCAACTCGGTCTCCTCCCTCGTGATCACCCTGGCGGACGGCTCGATGGTCGAAGCCGCGACCGTGGGAAACGAGGGGATGGTCGGACTGCCTCTCTTCGTCGAAAGCGAATCGGTTTCGATCCAGGCATTCACCCACGTGCCGGGGAACGGCCTCAAGATGCCGAGATCCGTTCTTCGCGCCGAGCTCAAGAGAGAGCGGGCTCTCTGCCACCGCCTCCACGAATACACCGAGGCGCTTCTGCTGTTCATCGCGCAGTCCTGCGCGTGCAACCAGATGCACAGCCAGCGGCAGCGCTGTGCGCGGTGGCTCCTGCTGCTTCACGATCGGGTGGGGAACCAGACCTTCTCCCTGACGCAGGAGTTTCTCGCTCAGATGCTCGGCGTCCGTCGAGCGACCGTGACGGTCGCGGCGGGAGATCTCCGCAGGAAGAAACTGATCGCCTACAGGAAGGGCGTGATCCAGATCCTGGACCGGAAAGGCCTCGAGGACATGGCCTGCGAGTGTTACAAGACGGTCTGTGTGGAGTTCGAGCGCCTGAAGAACACTCCCTCGACCTGACCCCATTTCGGACGGCTCCTCTGGAGGGCCGGTCCGATTTGATACTCCTTCAGAGAGCGCGCATCCGCCGGCCGGCCAGCGCCAGGCCCGCGAACACCTTGGGGTCCACGAGCCGACCTTCGGCCCGCCGCTCTTCCAGCCAATCGAACGCGTCGTTCAACGGCACCTCGTGGACGCGGATGTCCTCCTCCCCGATGCCGCCGCCGGCGCCCACCCTCGAAAGCCCGCGCGCCAGGTAGATCGTCACCCTCTCGTCGGAAAGACCCGGCGACGGCGGCCCCTCGGAGAGGACCTCGAGTCTGGCTGCCCGGTAGCCCGTTTCCTCGACGAGCTCCCGGTTGGCCGCCTCTTCGCCGCTCTCTGACTCCCCTTCGTCGCCGGCGAGCCCCGCGGGCAGCTCGAGGACGCGTCCGGCGAGCGGTTCCCGATACTGGTCCAGGATCAAGACCTTCCGATCGTCGGTGACGGCGATCATGATCGCAATCCCGGTGATGTTCTTGCGCTCGACGAACTCCCATCCGTTCCGGCGGACGAAGCGAAGGTGCCTCCCCTCGCAAAGAACCTCGAACATGCGAAGAAACTCTACCAAGAAGGGGCCGGCCCGGGATCGGAACGGGTCGCAGGATCGCAGGATCGTCTGTCAGAATCCCCTCCGTGCGTCGCGCGAAGATCGTCTGCACGATCGGTCCGGCGTCGGAGTCGCCGGAGCTCCTCGAACGCCTGGTGGCCGAGGGCATGGACGTCGCCCGTTTGAATTTCTCGCATGGCACCCACGCGGAGCACGCGCAGAACATCGCGGCGGTCCGGTCGATATCGCAGCGCCTCGGCCGCCCGGTCGCGGTTCTTCAGGACCTCGCCGGGATCAAGCTGCGGATCGGCGAGATCGCGGGCGGCCCCGTGCGGGTGGAGACGGGCAGCCGCATCACGCTCACCAACCGGCCGGTGCCGGGCGACGCCCGCGAGATTTCCGTGACCTGGCCGGACCTTCCGCGGAGCGTGCGGGTCGGCGACACGCTCCTCCTGGCCGACGGCGACCTGGAGCTCGAAGCTCTCGAGACAACGGCGACCGATATCGTCTGCCGCGTCGTCGCCGGGGGGACGCTCTCCTCGAACAAGGGGATCAACCTCCCCCGGCGCTCGATCGACGCGCCTTCTCTGACGGAAAAGGACATGCGGGACCTCGAGTTCGGCGTCGCGCAGGGCGTCGACATGGTCGCGCTCTCCTTCGTCCGGTCGGCGGAAAACGTCCTCCACGCCTCCCGCTTCCTGCAGGAGCGCCGGGCGGCCGTCCCTCTGATCGCGAAGATCGAAAAGCACGAAGCGCTGCGGAACATCGACGAGATCGTCGAGGCGGCGGACGGGATCATGGTCGCCCGGGGCGACCTCGGAGTCGAAACCCCCCTGCAGCACGTTCCCCTTCTTCAGAAGATGCTGATCGCGAAGTCGAATCGCGCCGGAAAGCCGGTCATCACGGCCACGCAGATGCTTCGGTCGATGGTCGACAGTCACCGGCCGACGCGCGCGGAAGTCGCCGACGTCGCCAACGCGATCCTCGACGGCACGGACGCCGTCATGCTCTCGGAAGAGACGGCGAGCGGGCATTTCCCCGTCGAGTCTCTCGCGATGATGGTTCGCATTGCAGAGGATGCCGAGACGGCTTTTCCTTTCGACACCTGGTCGGCGCGCATCGCCGAAGCGGCCGGAGTCCAGTCCCTGCCGGAAGCCGTCGCGGACGCCGCCTGCACGCTGGCCGACGACATCGGCGCGGCGGCGATCATCGCGTGCACGCAGACCGGCGCCGCCGCGCGCCTTCTGGCGCGGCACCGCCCCCGGCGGCCGATTCTCGCCCTGACGCCGCTTTCGGAAACGTATCGGCGCCTCGCCCTCGTCTGGGGAGTGGTGCCCGTCCGAATCGAAACGCCCGCTTCGACCGACGAGATGATGAATCGCATTCCAGCGATCGCTCTCTCGACCGGACTCGTCGCCTCCGGCGACCGGATCGTCATCACGGCGGGTGTTCTGATGGGAGTCTCCGGGAGCACGAACTCGATCAAGGCCGGCGTCATCGAGTGACATTTCGACACGCCCACTCCGCCGGAATTCGTGCTCTCATCCGGGCGGAGGAACCATGAGGCTCTCGATCGCCCGATGGGCGACCCTGTTTCTCGCCGCGCTGCCGCTCGCCGCTCAACCCGCCGCGCCGCCCGGCCCGGCCGGCGCCGCGGCCGCATCGGCGCGAGTCGACATTCCCTACACTCAGTTTTCGCTGCCGAACGGGCTGAACGTCATTCTCCACGAGGACCACACGGTCCCGCTCGTCGCGGTGGATGTCTGGTACCACGTCGGATCCGCGCGCGAGCTGCCGGGACGGACCGGCCTCGCGCACCTGTTCGAGCACATCCTGTTCGAAGGATCGAAGCACGTGAAGACGGGAGAGTTCGACACGCTTCTCGAGGCGGCCGGCGGAGACAACAACGGCTCCACGAACAACGACCGCACGAACTACTTCGAGGTGCTGCCCTCGAACTCCCTCGAGCTCGCCCTCTTTCTCGAGTCGGACCGTATGGGCTATCTGCTCGACGTGATGTCCGCGGGCCGCGTCGACCAGCAGCGGGACGTCGTCAAGAACGAGAGGCGCCAGCGCTACGAGAACCAGCCCTACGGCCTCCTGCCCCTCAAGATGGAGGAGCTGCTTTTCCCTGCCGGTCATCCGTACCACTGGCCCGTCATCGGTTCGATGGAGGACCTGACCGCGGCGACTCACGAGGACATCGCGAGCTTTTTCAAGAGCTACTACAGGCCGAACAACGCGACCCTGGCCGTCGCGGGCGACTTCCGGACGGAGGACGCGCGGCGGGCGATCGAGCACTGGTTTTCCGACGTGCCGGGCGGAAAAGCGCCGCCTCCTTTCACGGCGGCTCCGGCCGCGCTCGCGTCGGAACAGCGGCTGACGCTCGAGGATCGGGTGCAGCTCCCCCGCCTCGCCATGGCCTGGGTCACGCCGGCCGAGTTTCATCCGGGAGACGACGCTCTCGACATTCTGGCGAGCGTGCTCGCCTCGGGCAAGAACTCGCGACTCTACAAGCGCCTCGTGTACGACCTGCGAATCGCTCAGGACGTATCCGCCTCGCAGGACTCGCGCTTTCTCGCGTCCGTTTTCGAGATCGTCGTGACCGCCCGCGAGGGGCATTCGCTGACGGAGATCGAGCGCGTCGTACAGGAAGAGCTCGACCGCATCAAAGGGGAGCCTCCGTCGGCGCGCGAGCTCGAGCGAGCGCTCCATCAGTACGAAGCGTCCTTCTACCGGGCGCTCGAGCACGCCCGCGCCAAGGCGGACCTCCTGAACCTGTACGACTTCGGAGCGCGGCGGCCCGACTACGCAAACGAAGACCTGGCGCGCCACCTCTCCCTTGCCCCGTCGGACCTCCAGAGCGCCGCCCGGCGCGAGCTGCCCGACAGCGCCCGGGTGATCGTGAGTGTCGTTCCGATCGGGAAGGCTTCGCTCGCCGCGGGCGGGCCGGCACAGAAGGGGCCTCCGCGATGAGGCGCCTCCCGGTTCTTCTCGCGGTTTCTCTTCTCTGCTCGTTCGCGCCGGCGCCGCTCGGAGCCGCGGGCCCCGACCGCTCGAAGCCGCCGGCTCCCGGACCGCCCGCGCCCCTCCGCCTGCCCGAGACGCAGAAGCTCCGCCTCTCGAACGGCATCCCGGTTTTCCTGGTCGAGAGGCACAAGCTGCCGCTCGCGGAAGTGCTCGTCGTGCTCCGGGCGGGGGCCTCCGGCGATCCCTCCGGCCGGTCCGGGCTCGCGAGCCTCACCGCCGCCCTGCTCGAGCGGGGCGCCGGTGGTCGATCCGCTCTGGAGATCTCGGACGTGGCCGAATTTCTGGGCGCCGACGTCTCCGGGGGCGCCGATCGGGATTCGACGACCGTCGCGATCAACGTTCCGTCGGCGCGGCTGCCCGACGCCGTCGGGCTCCTCTCCGATCTCGTCCGCAACCCCACGTTTCCCGAGGAAGAGCTCGAACGGGTTCGCGACGAGCGTCTCACCGACATTCTCCAGTGGAGAGACGATCCGGAACAGATCGCCGCGACGGCCTTCGCGAGCGCCGTGTACGGAGCTCATCCCTACGCCCAGCGGATCGAGGGGAGCGAAAAGTCTCTGCGGTCGTCGACCCGAGAGGACGTCCGGCGGTTTCACGCCGCGCACTATGCGCCCGTTTCGGCCGCCGTCGTCGCGGTCGGGGACGTGAACGCGCGGGACCTGCTCCCGCTTCTCGAGCGCGCCTTCGGCTCCTGGAAGGCGACTGCGGGCGCCGCTGCCGTCGCTCCTCCTCCGCCCGCCAAACAGATCCGGGAGCGCCGGATCGTCCTCGTCGACAAGCCGGGGGCGGCCCAGTCGGAGATCCGGATCGGACGCGTCGGTCCGCCCCGGGCGACGCGCGACTACTTTCCTCTTCTGGTCACCAATACGATTCTGGGAGGCTCGTTCACGTCGCGTCTGAACCACAATCTGAGGGAAACGAAGGGCTACACGTACGGAGCATTCTCCCGGTTCGGTTTCGGACTCTCGACCGGTCCGTTCGTCGCGCTCGCGGCGGTCCAAACGGACAAGACCGGCCCGGCCCTGGCCGAGTTTTTCCGGGAGTTGGAAGCGATCCGCGCGGAGGTGTCCCCCGACGAGCTCCAGCGGGCGAAGAATTACGCGGCGCTGCGGTATCCGGCGCAGTTCGAGACCGATGCACAGGTCGCCGAGCACATCCGGGACCAGTTCGTGTACGGACTCCCCGACGACTACTTCACTACGTACGTCGAGAGAATCCAGGCGGTCACGGCCGACGACGTGCGGCGGGTGGCGCAGGAATGGATCGACCCGGGTCGTTGCGTCGTGGTCGTGGTGGGAGATCGCAGCAAGATCGAAGCGCAGATTCGGGCGTTGAACCTCGGCCCCCTCAAACTGGCATCCGTCGACGACGTGCTCGGAAGCGCTCCGGCGAAAGCCCGGAAGCGCTGACCCGGGGTCGCAAGGGGCCGGCGGTGGCGGCGCAGGAGCACAGCGGAGAACCCACAGCGAGCGGCAAGCCTCCCCTCGGACGCAGGCGGCGGCGCCGGCCGCGCCGCAAGCGCCGCAGCAAGGCCTGGAACCTCGCTCTCGCGATCTTCTTCTTCATCCTCGGCATCATCGGCGTGCTCCTGCCGATCGTGCCGCAGATTCCCTTCTTCATCATGAGCCTGCTCTTTTTTTCGTTCGTGTTTCCCGCCGTTCGCCGCGCCCTCCGCCGATTCCTGCACCGGCATCCCAAGATCGCGCACGCCTACAAGAAGTGGCGCGACAAGGCGCGCCGGAAACGCCAGGAGATGATCCGGAAGGAAAGGGAGTTTTTCGGGAAATAGTTGTCAGTTAACAGTTGTCAGTCAACAGTTCTAAACCGAAGACTGGAATCGTGAAACGGGAAACGGAACTGATAACTGATAACTGATAACTTCTTCTCAATCCATCTGACGCCGCAGGACCGTCGGAATATCGAAGTCGTCCCGGCTCGACGAGGCGTTCGGTCCGAATCCGCCCGAATCGTCCCCGCGGAGAAAGGGAGAACGGTTCGGCCGGGCCGAGCCCGGACGCGGCTCTTCGTCGTCGATCTGCAACGCTTCCTCGGTATCTCCGTGGTCGAACCCCGTCGCGATCACGGTGACTTTCACCGAACCCGCCATCTTCTCGTCGTGGACGCAGCCGAACAGGATCTCGGCCTCGGGGTCCGCGGCCTGCTGGATGATCCCGGCCGCCTCGTTCACTTCGAAGAGCGTCAAGTCCGTGCCGCCGGTAATGTTCATCAAGACCCCCCGGGCGCCCTCGATGGAGGCGTCTTCGAGCAGCGGCGATGAAATCGCCTCCTGCGCCGCGTGGACGGCTCGGTTTTCCCCGGACGCCGTCGCCGTCCCCATCAGGGCGCGACCCATGTCCGACATGATCTTTTTCACGTCCGCGAAGTCGAGGTTGATCTCCCCGGGGCAGTTGATCAGGTCTGAGATGCCCTGGATCGCCTGCCGCAGGATGTCGTCGGCGATCTTGAAGGACTCCGCGAGCGGCGTCTTGTTCTCGACGAAGGAGAGGAGGCGCTGGTTCGGGATGGTGATGAGCGTATCGACGTGGTCCCGCAGCTCGCGGGCGGCCCGCTCCGCCTGGCGCATTCGCTTCTTCCCCTCGAATTGGAACGGCTTGGTGACGACGGCGACCGTGAGCGCGCCGGACTCGGCGGCGATCTTGGCGATGATCGGACCCGCTCCCGAGCCCGTCCCGCCGCCCAGGCCCGCGGCGATGAAGACCATGTCCGCGCCTTTCAGAATCTCGGCGAGCTTCTCCTGGTCCTCGAGCGCCGCGTTGCGGCCGACGTCGGGATCCGCGCCGGCGCCGAGTCCCTTGGTGAGCCGCGACCCGATCTGCATCTTGATTGGCGCGGTCGCGCGGCGCAGGGCCTGCAGGTCCGTGTTGCAGGCGATGTAGTCGACGCCTCGGACTCCCGCGGCCATCATCCGGTTGACGGCGTTCGAGCCGCCCCCCCCGATGCCGATGACCTTGATCATCGCCGGCGATGCATCGCCGCCTTCCAACTCGATCGAGGCTTTGCGATTGTCGTCAGCGACGAACTCGATCATGGTTTGTTCCCTCCGTCCCTTCGCCCTTGCGGTGCGTGTCGTTCGCCTTCTCAAAAGAACTCCCGGAAAAATTTGCCAACCGAATCCGTCATCCGTCCCATCCGGCGGACGCGCCGGCGAGACGCCTTGTTCCTGTGTCCGTAGAGCAGCAGACCCGTCGCGGTCGCCCACTCGGGCCGCGAGACCACGTCGACCAGCCCGCCGACGCCCGACGGGACGCCTCGGCGGACCGGGCCTTCGAAGATGCTCTCGGCCACCTCGACGATTCCTTCGAGCTCCGCGCCTCCACCGGTCAGGACGATCCCCGATCGGATCTCCTTCTCGAGTCCGAGGCGCACGAGGTCCTCGCGCACGAGCCCGAGCAATTCCTCGGCCCGCGGCTGCAGGATCTCGGAGAGCGTCGTGCGCGGGCAGAGCTTGGGGGCCCTTCCACCGACCATGGGGACTTCCACCATCTCATCGTCGCCGACGGCGCTCGAGAGCGCCGAGCCGTACTTCTTCTTCAGCCGCTCGGCGTCCGTGATGGGGGCCCGCAGGACCACGGCGAGATCGTTCGTGAAGTGGTCGCCGCCGATCGGTATGACCGCGGTATGGGCGATCGAGCCTCGGTGGTAGATCGCCACCTCGGTCGTTCCCCCTCCGATGTCGATGAGCCCGATTCCGAGCTCCTTCTCGTCCTGGGTGAGCACGGCTTCGGCGGCCGCGAACTGCTCGAGGACGAGCTGCACGACCTCGATGCCCGCCTTGTTGGCGCAGGTGATGATGTTCTGGGTGACGGCGACCGGCGCCGTGACGACGTGGACGTCCGCCTCGAGCCGGGCTCCGACCATTCCGACCGGGTCCGCGACCCCGTCCTGGCCGTCGACCGCGAACTCCCGGGGAACGACGTGGATCACTTCGTGGTCCTGCGGAATCTGGACGCCCCGGGCCGCATCGATCACCCGACTCACGTCTTCTTTCGAGATCTCGCGGTCCTTGCCGGCCACCGCGACGACCCCGCGGCTGTTGAACGAGCGCACGTTCGAGCCGGAAACGCCCACCCAGGCCCGGGCGATCTGCACTCCGGCCATGATCTCGGCCTCTTCGGCCGCCCGCTTGATCGCCTCGATCGTCGCGTCGACGTTGACGATGTTGCCCTTGCGGGTGCCCCGGTTGGCGGCCGCTCCCTTTCCGATGACGTCCAGGGAGCCGTTGGCGTTCTGTTCTCCGATGAGGACACAGATCTTCGTCGTCCCGATGTCGCAGGCGACGAGAAAGTTTTCGGGCTTGGACATCTAAGGCACCCCGGGCCGTGAGGCGTGAGACGTGAGACGTAAGGCGCTCTCTCTTCGTTGAACGCCGGACGCCTTAGGCGTCACGATTTCCCTGCGTCCCATCAGAGCGAGCTCCCCGCCCCGTAGGCGCCCTCGAGCACGATGCGATCCGCGAAACGCAGGTCTATGGCCCGGGCCTCCCAACCACGTCGGACAATGAGCTCTCGCGCCTTCAGCAGCGCCCCGATCTTTTCCGGCGCGTCTCGCCGAAGAACACGAACCGGTCTCCGGAAGATGGAATCCATCATACCGAAACCGCCGTCGGGCAACGCATCAATTTCCGAGAGCGCGGAGAAATATTCCGGACGCCGTTCGCGGAGCTCCTCGAGAAGTCCGACGAGCTCTGGGAGCTGCCGCGATTCCGCGGACACGAGAACGTACTCGCCGCGATCTGTCCGCGCGTCGTAAGGAGCGATCTTCCTTCCGCGGGAATCGAGCCAGAAGAGCCGGCCGTGATCCCGCAGCAGCGCCACAGGCCGGCGCTCGACCACGCGAATCGCGAGACCGTCCGGAAACCGCTTCGAAAGCGTCACGCGCTCGACCCAGGGCTCCCGGGCAAGCCGCCCCGCGATCGGCGCGAGGTCGATCGTCACGAGGTTCCTCCCTCGCCAGGGCTCCACGGCGCGGAGGAGGTCCTCCGTGCGGGAGCGCTCGTTGCCGGCCATCTCGAACCGGCGCAGCGAAAAGAGAGGCCCCGAGAGAAAGCGCGCCGACGCGAGGACGACAGAGACCGCGACGATGCCGGCCACCAGAGGGCGCCGCCAGCGGCGCGACTTCTTCTTGACGCCGCTCCGGTTGCGCCGCAGGAACAGGGGCTCGTTATCCACGGCGGAGATACTCCTCGCCGAATCGGACGACGTCCCCGGCTCCCATCGTTACGAGAAGGTCGCCGCGGCGCAGCCTTCGTTCGAGCTCCTCGCCGACCGCGTTTTTCTCCGCAACATACGCGACGGCGGAGTGCCCGGCGGCCCGGGCGGCGTCCGCGACGAGGGCCCCCGTAATGCCAGGAAGTGCTTTCTCTCGTGAGGGATAGACATCCGTCACGATCGCCAGGTCGGCGGCGATCAACGCCTGGCCGAACGCCGCCGCAAAGTCCCGAGTCCGGGAGTAGAGGTGGGGCTGGAAGAGCGCGACGAGCCGACGGTCCGGGTAGACCTGTCGCGCCGCGGCCAGGGTGGCGGCGATCTCGGTCGGGTGGTGCGCGTAGTCGTCGACCACGAGCACGCCGCCGCGCTCGCCCTTCGTTTCGAAGCGGCGGATGACTCCCGTGAACTCCGAGAGCGCCCGGGCGATCGTCGGAAAAGGGATCGAGAGCTCCCGTCCGACCGCGATGGCCGCGAGGGCGTTTGCGACGTTGTGCCGCCCGGGGAGCCGCAGGTGGACGCCACCCAGGGACCAGGTCTGCCCCTCCCAGACTTCGAACGTCGTGCCCGAGGCTTCCAGGCGGATCTCGCCCGCGCGCACGTTGGCGTCGGGAGACTCGCCGTAGGTCACCACCCGTCGTTTGACGCGCGGCAGGATCTCGCGCACGCCCGCGTCGTCCACGCAGGCCACCACGGCGCCATAGAAAGGGACGCGGTTCGCGAAGATCGCAAACGCGTCGAGGATGTCGGCGAGGTCCCGGTAACAGTCCAGGTGGTCGGCCTCGATATTCGTGATCACGGCCACGACGGGCGTCAGCTCGAGGAACGAGCGGTCGAACTCGTCCGCCTCCGCGACGAGGAAGTCGCCCTTTCCCAGACGCGCGTTCGTGCCGAGAATCCGAACCTGTCCGCCCACGACGATCGTCGGATCGAAGCCGGCTTCCGTCAGCACCATTCCGGTGAGCGAGGTCGTCGTCGTCTTGCCGTGCGTTCCGGCGATCGCGACGCCCTGCTTCAAGCGCATGATCTCGGCGAGCATCTCGGCGCGGCGGATGACGGGGATGCCGCGCTCCCGGGCCGAGGCGACCTCGGGGTTCGACTCTCCGACGGCCGACGAGATCACGAGCAGGTCGGAGTCGCGGACGTGGCTCGCGTCATGGCCGTAGGCGATCCGGGCGCCGAGCTTCGTCAACCGGTCCGTGTTCTCCGAGCGCTGGAGGTCGCAGCCGGAGATCTCGAGCGGGGTCGAGAGAAGGAGGATCTCGGCGAGCCCGCTCATCCCGACTCCGCCGGCGCCGACGAAGTGCAGCCGCCGCAGCCGAAGGAACCTCATGCCGCTCTCCCGGCCGCTTCCGCCTCGAACAGCAGATCGGCAAGGCGCCGGGCGGCATCCGGCGCGGCGAGCCTCCGCGCCGCCGCCCCCATCGCGGCGAGCCGGACTCGGTCGGCAAAGAGGGAGCGAACCGCCTGCGCCAGGCCGGCTCCGTCGAGCTCCGTCTCCTCGAGAGTGATTGCGGCGCCGGCGAGCGAAAAGGCGAGCGCATTGACGCGTTGATGGCCGTGGGCGGCCGCCTGGAAGGGGATCAAGACCGCCGGCCGGCCGGCCGCCGCCAGTTCGGCCAGGGTCATGGCGCCGGCGCGGGAGACGACCAGGTCCGCCCAGGCGAGCGGTTCCCAGAGCCTCGGAAGGAAGGCTTCGAGCGACCACCCCTCCGGCACCTCCCCGTAGAGGGCGCGCGTCGCGGCGAGATGCTTCTCTCCCGTCTGGTGGATTGCCGCGATCCGATCCTGGCGGAGGATCCGGGAAGCCTCCGCCACGGCGCGGTTCAACACGACGGAGCCCTGGCTGCCGCCGAATATGAGGATCCGCGGGGGTTCCGCGGCCGGCCGCGCCTCGAGGCCCGGGACGGCGAAAAACTCCGCGCGGACCGGGGTCCCGGTCACCACACCGCGGCGCGGCATCCGTTCGTTTCCCGCGGCGAGGCCGACGGCGGTGCGCGTGGCGAACCGGTTCAGCATCCGGCTGGACAGGCCCGGCAGCGCATCCGAATCGTGGACCACCGTCGGAATCCCGAGCGAGGCAGCGGCGGCAAGCACGGGCACGCTGACGTATCCCCCCATCCCCGCGACGGCGCGCGCGCGATGGCGGCGAAGGATGCGCCGTGCGTCGAAGAAGCCGCGCGGAAGATCGGCGAGGGCGCGCAGCTTCTGAAAAAGCGTCTTGCCGACGAAGCCGGACGCATGAACCGACTCGAGCGGAAAGCCGGCTTCCGGAACGAGCCGGTGCTCGAGTCCCTCGGGCGTTCCAACGAACACGATCGGCGCCCCCGGCCGGCGCGCTCGGATCTCCCGCGCGAGCGCGATCCCCGGGAAGATGTGCCCTCCCGTCTTTCCAGCCGCGATCACGTAGGCGCCCTCTGAGTTGTCAGTTGTCAGTTTTCAGTTCTCGGTTCTTGCTTCCGGGTTTCAGTCCTTGCCTCGTGTATCCGGTCTCATCGCTTCTGGCTGATAGCTGACAGCTGAGAGCTGACGGCCGACAGCCAGAACTGATAACTGATAACTGACAACTTCCTCTTCACGTTCCCTCCGCCGTGCTGACCTCGTGCTGGGACACGTTCAAGATCAGGGCGGCCGCGATCCACGAGGCGACGAGCGACGAGCCCCCATAGGAGACGAAGGGCAGCGGGAGGCCCTTGGTCGGCACGAGCGCCAGTACGACGCTGACGTTGATCGCTGCCTGAACCACCAGGAGCGCCGTCGCGCCGGCGGCGAGGTAGCAGGCGAACGGATCGGGAGCGCGGCGTGCGATCCGGAAGCCGCGCCACGCCACGACGCCGAAGCAGAGGACGACCGCGAGAGAGCCCAGGAAGCCGAGCTCTTCGGCCACGATCGCGAAGATGAAGTCGGTGTGCGGGTACGGAAGAAAGAAGAGCTTCTGCTTCCCCCCGCCGAGACCGTTGCCCGCGAACCCTCCTGCGCCGACGGCGATCAGCGACTGGATCGCCTGGAACCCGGCGCCCAAGGGATCCGCCTCCGGACGCAGAAACGACAACAGCCGGGCACGCCGGTACTCGGCGGAGAACGCCAGGGCGGCCAGCACCGGCAGGAGCCCGGCCGCGCCAATCGCGAAGAATCGGACGCGCACGCCGGAGAGCCAGAAGAGCACCGCGCAGAGCATGACGTAGCAGACGGCCGTGCCCATGTCGGGCTCGAAGAGCACGACGCCCGCCGCCGCCGCCGTGAAGACGAGAGACGCGACCATCGCGCGCTCGGGATCGCCCGTTTTCTGGACCTTTCGGGCCAGGAGCGACGCGAGAACGAGCGCCAGCCCGATCTTCAGGATCTCCGAGGGCTGGAGCATCACCGGGCCGAGCGTCAGCCAGCGCCGGGCGTTGTTGATCGGGGCATGGAACAGCGCGGCCGCGCAGAGGACCCAGGCCGCCCCGAAGGTGCCATAGACCACCCAGGGCTTGGCGAAGCGGCGATAGTCGATCCGGTAGACGGCGAACGCGGCCAGTCCGCCGGCGACCAGGGCGGCGAGCTGCCTCAGGAGATACCGGTAGGGATTCCCGCCGGTCTGGGCGGCCGAGACGGCGGAGGCGCTGTAGATCATCACGCACCCGAAGAGCGAGAGCGCGATCAGCGCGGCGAAGAGAACCTTGTCGCTCGTGAGCTTACGCGCCATGGGATTTCTCCGGGTTGGAGGCGGCGCGCGCCAGCCGCGAAAAGTGCGCGCCCCGCTGCTCGAAGTTCGCATACTGGTCGAAAGAGGCGCAGGCAGGCGAGAGAAGGACCGTGTCCCCGGGACGAGCGAGCTCGCCCGCCCGCGCGACGGCCCGCTCCATCGTCTCGAGGCGCTCGATCTCGACGGAGCCCGTCAACGCCCGCTCGATTGCCGTCGCGGCTTCCCCGATCGTCAAGACGCGCCGAGCGGCGCGGGCCACCTGCGGGAGAAGCGCCGCGAAGTCGCCGTGCTTGTCGCGGCCGCCCAGAATCAGGAGGACGCTGCCGGGCGCATAGCCCTCGAGGGACTTCTTCGTCGCATCGACATTGGTGCCCTTGGAGTCGTCGACCCAGCGCACGCCGCGGGCCTCCGCGACGAGTTCCGTGCGGTGCGGCAGCCCCGAAAAGCCGGCCAGCCCCGCCCGAATCGCGTCCGCGGGCGCGCCGAGACATTCCGCGGCGCAGAGCGCGGCGAGCGCGTTCTCGACGTTGTGCGCACCGGAGAGCGAGAGCTCGCGCACGCGGAGCACTTCGCGCGGCGCTCCCGCGAGGGCGGAAAACAGGGATTCGCCTTCGAGCCAGGCTCCCCCTTCGGCGCGGCGCGTCCGGGAGAAAGGAACGCGCCGGGCGGCCGTCTTCGCCCGGGAGGCCACGAGATCGTCCGCGTTGACGACCGCGAAGTCTCGCGGCCCCTGCCACGCGAAGACGCGTTCTTTCGCGGCGGCGTATTGCGCAAATCCGGGATACCGGTCGAGATGATCCGGCGTCACGTTCGTCAAGACCGCGACGTCCGGGGCGAACCCGTCCACGGCATCGAGCTGAAAGGAGGAGAGCTCGCAGACGAAATCGCGCGCGCCGCGCTCACCAAGGAACGCCGACACGGGCACGCCGATGTTCCCGGCGAGCGCCACGGGCCGGCCGGCGCGCCCGAGGATGTCCGCGATCCAGGCGGTCGTCGTCGACTTTCCGTTGGTCCCCGTGACCGCCACCCAGCGGTTGCCCCGCGCTTCGCTCTCCGCGATCCGCCACGCGATCTCGATCTCGGCCAGGACTGGCAAACCCCGACTCCGCGCGGCGGCGACGGGAGGGGCGGAAAGCGGGACTCCGGGCGAGAGGGCGAGCCACCCGGCGCCTTCTAAGAACTCCTCTGCCGGCCCGTCGAAGAAGAAGCGGACCCCGCGCGCCCGAAGCTCGGAGACCCCCTCGAACGCGCTCTCCGGCGCCCGCTCGCCGACCGCGACCTCGACGCCGCGGTCGACGAGAGCTTTCGCGAGCGCCTGGCCGCTGCGCGCGAAACCGAGGATGGCGACGCGCCTCGGGAGGATCGGCCGGGCCGCGGACGCTGGCGCCCCGGTCATCGCAGCTTCAGGGTCGAAAGACCCAGGACGGCGAAGAGGATGGAGAGAATCCAGAACCGGATGATCACCCGGGACTCCGCCCACCCGCCGAGCTCGAAATGGTGGTGGAGCGGCGCCATCCGGAACACGCGTTTGCCTCTCGTCTGAAAGGAGACCACCTGGACGATCACCGACAGTGCCTCGAGGACGAACACTCCGCCGACGATCGCGAGCAGGACCTCGTGCTTCGTCATCACGGCGACCGCGGCGATCGCTCCGCCGAGCGGCAGCGAGCCGACGTCCCCCATGAAGATCTCCGCCGGGTGGCAGTTGAACCAGAGAAAGCCGAGAGAGGCGCCGACGAGCGCCCCGCAGAAGATCGCCAGCTCGCCGCTCTGCGGAACGAAAGGGATCTGGAGGTACCGGGCGGCGACGGCGTTTCCCGTGACGTACGCCAGGATCGCGTAGGTCCCCGCCGCGATCCCGACGGAGCCGATGGCGAGCCCGTCGAGACCGTCCGTCAGGTTCACCGCATTCGAGGCGCCCACGACCACGAATGCGACGAAAGGCAGATACACGACTCCGAGGTCGAGGACGAGCCTTTTCAAGAACGGAAAGGTCACGACCGTGGAAACGATCCCGTGCCCCGCCCACTGGCGAATCGCCCAGGCGATTGCGAGTCCCACGAGGATCTGGGGCAGGAGCTTTCCGCGGCCGGTCAGCCCGAGATTGCGGCCCTTGGTGAACTTGACGAAATCGTCGGCGAACCCGACGGCGCCGAGCGCGACGAGACTCGCGAGTGCGATCCAGACGAAGCGGTTCGAGAGATCCATCCAGAGCAGGGTCGCGACGACGACCGCCAGGAGAATCAGCAGGCCGCCCATCGTCGGCGTTCCGGCTTTCGAGAGGTGTGATTTCGGCCCTCCCTCGCGGATCGACTGGCGGATTTGCCGGCGCTTCAAGAGGCGGATCATCGGCGGGCCGAGGAAGAGCGCGAGCAGCAGCGCCGTGACGGCGGCCATGGCCGTGCGAAACGTGAGATATCGGAAGACGTTCAACGCCGGCAGGTGTCGCGCGTAGGGGTAGAGCAGGGAGTAGAGCATTAGGAGACCGCCCGTCGGGTCGTGAGGCGTGAGGCGTGAGGCATGAGGCGGACGAACGGAGGAAGTGCCATGCGTGTGCCGCTTACGCCGGATGTCTCAGGCTGGGCGCCGCCAGCTTTGCCACC
>DATNMZ010000256.1:0-3444 GCA_035602095.1 Thermoanaerobaculia bacterium | reverse complement strand
GCGAACGGCGCGAGGTCTCGTATTCATCGTGCTCGGGACTCCGGCGCGAGTTTCCGACCGAAACGCCCCGCCGCCGCCGCCGGATCCCGGCGCCTCGAGGAGAGCGGGCCAGCCCCTTCCCTCGGTCGGCCTCGTCGAAGGCAACGAGACGACTTCGACCTGGTTCTATGACCCGGACCGGACACCGAGGATTCTGGAAGTCCTCGGCCGGCCCTCGCTCCAGCTCGTCATCGTGGTCGAGCCGTCCCGGCACATGGATTCGATCCAGGACCCGGGCCTCTTCCACGAGATCAACGAGATCGTGGCAAACAAGAGCATCGTCAACCCGGATCTCGTGCCGCCGTCCGCCGGTGGCGCCGCCGGCCCGAGAAGCCCGCTGCCGGCGCTACCGCGCGAGCCCTTGACCGCGGCGATGCGACAGGTCCTCGGGTCGGCTCCCGGAGTCTTCCGCTCCGACGGCGCGTTCGTGGGCTCGGCGGTGGTTTTCCACGAGCGCGGAAACCCGGAGTCTCTGTTCTGGATCTTCACGCCGGCCTCGTCCCGACGCCCGTTCTTCCACGCGCTGGTGAAGGCAGCGGATGGCACCGAGGTGACGACCGTCTCGCAGCCGGCCGCGGTCTCCGCCAGTTTTTCGACCCGCGGTCCCGGTCTCGTCGCGCTGCTCCGGCTGGCGCTGCCTCCCGGATCGTATTCCGCTTCCGTCGCGCTGACCGAAGAGAACGGGAAAGTGCTCGCGGCGGCTGCTCTGCCGGTGCAGGTTCCGGCGCTCGAAAAGGAGTTCGCCGTTTCCTCGATCCTGATGACCCGCGGGCCCGCCCCGGTCGGCCCGAAGACCGATCCCGCCTTCTCGTTTGCCGGAACCTCGCTTCCGCCGCGCGCGGACGCCTCCTTCGCGCCGTCGGAGTCCCTCTGGTACTTCGTGGAGATCGCCAATCCGTCCGATCCGGCGAGAGTCCTGCTCGAAGCGCGGCTTCGCCGGGGCGCCGAGCCGATTGGCGGGCTGCCTCCATTCGCCGCCAGGGTTCAGCCGATCGGCTCCGGACGCTATTTCACCGGCGTCGAGCTCCCGCTCGCCACCCTGGCGCCGGGGGATTACGTGCTCTATCTGACGGTGCGCGATGGCGAGGGGGAGGGCCGATCCCAGGTCCTCCGGCGCGCGGATTTTCAAGTCGCTCGTTGAGCGGTGAGCCCGGCGGTTCAATAAACCGTACCGGCGTTCAAGGGTTTGGTTCCGGACTGCCGGCGGTCCGACCTAAGGAACATATAAAACCCCGTGTTTCGAGGCACTTGGAGGCCCCAGTGGCCGCCGGCGCCCAAGTGTCGCACTGGCACACCTCTTGCCCTCCTCTTCGACACATATCCATTTTAAAGGAGGGATCGCATGCGGAGGAATCCTCGATTTCGAGGTCTCGCCCTAATCTTTTCACTCGCGTTGGCCGGAGGCGTCGCACTCGGCCAGGTCGTTCCGGTCGGCGAGCTCGCCGGCCAGGTCAAGGACGAAACGAACTCGGCATTGCCGGGGGCGGGAGTCACGGCCGTGAGTCGAGAGCGCGGCGTTTCCACGAGCACCGTCACGGATCCGGCCGGCCGGTTCCGGTTCTCGGAGGTCGTGCCGGGTCGTTACAACGTCACCATCGTTCTTGCGGGCTTCTCGACCGTGACGTTGACCGACAACCTCGTCGAGAACCAGAAGAGAACGGACCTCACGATCACGATGAAGCTCTCCTCGCAACAGGCGGACATCACCGTCACGGGAGAGGTCCCGATCGTGGACAAGACCAACGCCGCGCTGGAGAGCCGGATGCGGTCGAAGGAATTCGAGAAGATGCCGGTCGGCCGCAGCTACCAGGCCCTTTTCCTGACCGCTCCGGGCGTGAACCTGGTCCCGGGCGCGAACCCGAACCCGAGCGTCCACGGCGCCTTTTCGGGTAACAACCTCTGGCTCTACGACGGGATCGACACGACCGATCCCACGACGGGCACCTTCGGGGGCAACCTGAACTTCGAAGCGATCGGGGAAATCACCGTCATCACCTCGGCCGTCGGGGCCGAGTACGGACGCGCGAGCGGCGGCATCATCAACATAATCACCAAGTCCGGTACGAACCAGTTCGCCGGCTCCGGCAAGGTCATCATGACCAACGACAACTGGAATGCGCAGAACAAGACAACGAGCACGGCCTGCGCCGCCTCCGGAAGCACGTTGAACTGCACGCATCCGTCGCTCGCCCGAACCAAATACGATCACGTCAACCCGCGTTACGCGGTGACGCTGGGCGGGCCGGTCTGGAAAGACCACGTGTGGTTCTTCGGGACGTACGAGACAGCCAATAACACGACCGGCCAGCAGTCCACCCCGGTCTCCCTGGAGAACTACCAGCAGTCGACGAAGGACCGGTTCTGGGACGGCAAGCTCACGGCCCAGCTGACGCCCTCGATCACGGCTTCGGCGCGCGGCTCGAGCTCGCCGACGAGCGGCTTCATCGTGAACTATGCGTTTTTCGGGTTCCCGGGCGAGTACATCGCCTACACCGGGCAGGACCAGACCTCTCAGACGTATGCGGGGTTCCTGACGGGCGTGTTCGGACCCAACCTGACGGCCGAAGCCCAGTACAACTGGAACGGCCCGGGCGCTTCCTCTTCGAAGCACTACATCGACGTCGGCCCGGTCTCGAGCGCCGCGGGTCCGATGCATTTCGACGAGTCCACGGGCTTCCAATTCAACGGCCCGACGTTCTTCGGGTTCGTCAATCGCCCCCGGCAGGGCGCTCTGGGAGCCGTGACCTACTACACGACCATCGGGGAGAACAGCCACAACTTCAAGGGGGGCATCGACTACCAGCACCTCGAGTCCTCCTCGCAGTTCGGGTTCGTCGGCAACCAGGCGTTCCGGGATCTCTCGTATGACTTCCGCACGCGCACGTTCATGCCCGATACCCGCCGGGACTACGCCCCGCCGCAGGCTTCGACCTCCAACGGCAACATCATCGCGGTCTACGCCCGCGACAAGTTCGAAGTGGGGAAGCACCTGTTCCTCGAGCTCGGCGTTCGCTACGAGCATCAGAAGTCCAACGACGACATCAGCCGAACGACGGTCAATGCGAGCACATGGTCGCCCCGCGCGTCGATCTCCTACGACATCTTCGGGTCCGGCAAGAGCCTCGTCGTCGGGACTTACGGCCGCTTCTATCAGTTCGTCCTGCAGGGCTTCTCGGACGGTTTCGGCCAGTTTGCCCAGCAGGCGTCGTATGACAACTTCGTCTGGAACGGGACCCAGTACGTCTTCCAGAACCACGTGGCCGGTGCCGGCAGCGCCGCCCAGATCCCCGGGAGAGTACATCGCCTACACCGGGCAGGACCAGACCTCTCAGACGTATGCGGGGTTCTTGACGGGCGTGTTCGGACCCAACGTGACGGCCGAAGCCCAGTACAACTGGAACGGCC
>DATNMZ010000255.1:0-4841 GCA_035602095.1 Thermoanaerobaculia bacterium | reverse complement strand
GGCGGGCGTCGGCGTGGGCACCGGCGGGGCTGCCGTGACCGTCGGCGCCGGGACCGAAGGCGTCGGCGTCGCGGTCGGCGGGACCGGAGAACGCGTCGCCGTCGGCGTGGGGGTCGCCGCGGGCGCGCCTCCCTGGTAGCCGAGCGCGATCACCTCGAAGTCCGACGCCGCGAGCGCCGAAAACGCCGGGTTGAGCACCGAATTGTCCCATCGGGTGTCGTAGGTTCCGCCCACGTAGAGATCGGTTCCGTTGTCCGCGACGATCAAGCCGTACGCCTGCATCGCGCGGAAGATCTTCTGGGCATCCAGCGGGAAACCCGAAAGATCCCGGCCCGGCTTCAACCGCAAGCGGGCTCCCATAGGAAGAGCGCCGGAGGTCGAGCCCGCGTCATGCGACGCCGGGAAGACGTATCCGTTCGTCGCCCGAACCGTGACGCGAAACGCGTGGCCGATCTCTCCCGGGCCGTTCACCTCGTCGTACCGTACGAGGCCGGGGAGGATGGCGAGGCCGGCCGCGTCCGCGGATGTCCAGGTGTCGGGACGTCTCGCGTTCTGGGTCATGTCGAAGAACGCGCCGGACCCGGCCTGCCATTGCGCACCATCCCAGAACACGTTGTAGAGCTCGTAGAGATACCGGTTGTCGCGGTCGACGATCAGCAGATGCCGGTCGCTCATCGACCTCCGGTCCACGTTGCCGGGATAACCGTCCTCGATCCAGTGCGGTTGGGAGATCGCTTCATCGGGAATCGGATAGAAGGGGAAACTCTGGCCGGTGGCGTGATTCACGCCGTCGCTTTCGCCCGCGTAGAGAAAGTGCACCGCCTTCTTCGGTTGCGTCGATCCGACGACCGCGTAGGGCATCCCGTAGATGTCGGGGCCGGCCGGGGAGGCGTCTCCTCCAAAGTCGGGGTGAAGCCGCATCCCGGTGCCGATGAACTGGACGAAGGCCGCGGAGCCGGGGTCGACGGGCGCGGATTGGATGTCGAGGTTCCACCAGTTCGAGGGCGGAAAGAGCGGGAAAGGACCGGGCAGGGGGCCGTTGGCCACGGGGCCGCCCCCCGTCTGCGGAAGCATCGCCGCAGCGGCCAGAAAAAGTCCAAAAAGGAGACGATTCGAGAAACGGCGAGGGGCCATGGGTTCGCTTTCTCGAGCGGCGGAGAAAGGGCCGAAAGGCCTCCTCGGCAATCACCCCGGAGCTCGATGGGATGCTTCCATTGTACCAAGGCCTCCGGACAGAGCTTCCGGGCTTCGCTTTTCAGCGACGCCCGGGCCTTCCAGCGGTGTAGCCTTTCGCGAAATGCGCGCGCCCCTGGCTCTTACGGCGGCTCTTTCGGTCTGGGCGCTCGCATCCGCCCCGCGGGAGTCGTCCGCGGCGCCAATTGCGCGCCGTGTCGTCCCCGGCCGGGCCGCCGGCGAGACGCTTCTTCCGAACGGCTGGCGAATCGCGCCGGTCGGCCGGCACATGCAGATCGGCGATCTCCCGCTCGCGATGGCCGAGTCGCCGGACGGCCGGTTTCTCCTCGTGACGAACAACGGGTTTGCGAAGCCGACGCTGACGCTGGTGGACCTCGCGCACCGCTACGTCCGCTCGCGAACGACTCTCGACAACGCATGGCTGGGTCTCGCCTGGAACGCCACCGGCAACCGCGTCTACTCCTCGGCCGCGAAAGAGAACGCCGTCCGGGAGCTGCGGCTCGAAAAGCGGCGGCTCGTACCGGGCGCCACGTACGCGCTGCCGCTCGCGAAACCGGCCACTCCGCCCATCTTCGCGGACGATGCCGCTCCCGAGCAGACTTCCTTCGTGGGCGGCCTCGCCCTCGATCCGGCCGGGAAGCGGCTCTACGCCGTCAACGTCCTGGGGGAGACGCTTTCCGCCGTCGACCTCGCTTCGGGAAAAGCCGCCGGGTCAGTGCCCTTGCCGGCCGAGCCGTACACGTGCCTGGTCTCGCCGGACGGCGAGACGCTCTTCGTGTCGCTCTGGGGCGGCTCGAAGGTGCTGCTCTTCGACCCCGCCTCGCTCGCCCCGCGCGGGGAGATCGCGACGGGCGAGCACCCCAACGCCATGGCTCTGTCGAAGGATGGCGCGACGCTCTTCGTCGCCTGCGCGAACACGAACTCGGTTTGGGCGGCCGACGTCGCGAAGCGTTCGGCGCGCGAGCAGATCTCGATCGCGCTCGAGCCGAAGACGCCGCCCGGCTCGACGCCCAACGCGCTCGGCCTGTCGCCGGACGGGCGAACGCTCCTCGTCGCGAACGCGGACAACAACTCCGTCGCGGTCGTCGACGTGTCGAGGCCGGGGGAGAGCCGGGTGCGCGGTTGGATTCCGACGGGCTGGTATCCGACGGGAGCTCAGTTCTCGCTCGACGGCAAGACGATCTTCATCCTCTCCGGCAAGGGGCTCGTCTCCGCCGCGAACCCCCGCGGACCGCAGCCGGCGATCGCCGCCGCGCCCGGACAGACGACGCGGGATTCGCTCCAGGGCACGCTCTCGTTCGTTCCCGTCCCGGACGCCGCGACGCTCGCCCGCTGGACGGCGAACGTGCGGGCGCTGACGCCGTACCGCGACGCGAACCTTCTGGCGCCGGCGCGCGCGCTGAGGGGGTCACCCGTCCCCGCGCGCGTGGGCGGCGCTTCCCCGATCCGGCACGTCTTCTACGTCATTCGCGAGAACCGCACTTACGACCAGATCCTCGGCGACATGAAGGAGGGCAACGGAGACCCCGATCTCTGCCTCTTCGGCGAGGACGTGACGCCGAACGCTCACGCGCTCGCGCGCGACTTCGTGCTCCTCGACAACTTCTACGTGGACGCGGAGGTCAGCTACGACGGCCACGCTTTCTCAACGGGGGCTTACGCGACGGACGTCGTCGAGAAGATCTGGCCGATGAACTACGCCGGCCGCGGCGGCGAGTACCTCTCCGAGGGCCGGGGAGCGATGCGCAACCCCTACGGCAACCTCGCCGCGCCCGCGGGCGGCTACATCTGGGACGCGTGTGTCCGGGCGGGCGTCTCCGTGCGCAGCTACGGCGAGTTCGTCCACGACCCGAAGCCCGCCGCGGCGGGAGAGGAACCTCCCGTTCCGGGCGAGTCCCGGGTGTCGGCGGGACCGTACGCGGCTTCGGTTCCGGGGCTCCACGGCCGCATCGCCCCGCTCTATCCGCCGTTCGACCTCTCGATCCCCGACAACGTCCGGGTCGACATCTGGCTCGAGGAGTTCCGCGCGTTCGAGAAGGACGGCAAGCTGCCGCGCCTCTCCATCCTGCGCCTCGGCGGCGACCACACGAACTACACGAAGGCGGGCTCCGCGACGCCGAGGGCGATGATCGCCGAGAACGACCTCGCTCTCGGCCGTGTCGTCGAGGCGATCTCGGGCAGCCCCTACTGGAAGGATTCCGCGATCTTCGTCCTCGAAGACGATGCGCAGAACGGCCCCGACCACGTCGACTGCCACCGCTCCGTCGCCTTCGTGATCAGCTCGTGGACGCGCCGCGCCGCGGTCGATTCCTCGATGTACACGACCTGCGGGATGCTCCGCACGATGGAGCTGATCCTCGGCCTCCCGCCGATGAGCCAGTGCGACGCCGCGGCGCGGCCGATGTATGGGGCCTTCTCGACGCAGGCGGTCGCGACGCCCTGGGCCCACCGGCCCGCCCGGGTCTCGACGGACGAAAAGAACGAACCGGACGCCCCCGGCGCCGCCGCGTCCGCCGCGGCGAACCTCTCGGAGGCGGACCGGGCGCCCGACGTGGCGTTCAACGAGATCCTCTGGAAGTTCGTGCGCGGCCGAGATGCCGTGATGCCGCCCCCGGTGCACGCGGGGTGGGTTCGTTCGGCGGCGGGTCGATCGGACGAGGAGGACGACGATTAGATTCGCGACCGAAATCGCAGAAGGCGATCTCTCTATCGAGACTCGATGGGAGGCCCGGTCTAGCTTCTTTCGATGTCCTCCGGTCCTGAGACCATCCGCGCCTCCGCTCGCCCGCTTGCGCCTCGTCCGGCGGAAGCGTACGCTTTACGGCGCGTGAGGCGTTTCGCCCACGCATGTTCCCGCCGGGAGCGATGAGCCCTGGCGAAAGGAGGCCTCATGTACCCCGGATTCATTTCCCATTGGAAGCGCCTGCGGCATGGCGAAGGCCGCGCGTTCGCGTCGGCCGGTTGTGGCGGCGGCGCCTACGGCCGTCGAGCCTGGGAGTACCGCGCCGCCCGCGGCGAAGAGGAACCGGGCGAGGCGTTCGCCGGCGGATCGTTCGGCGTGCGCCGGCCCCTGCGGTTCCTGGCCTACAAGCTCCAGCTCGAAGAGCCGCAGGTCGCGGAGCTCGCCCGGATCCTCGACGAGATCAAGACCGAGCGCGCGCAGGCCGCCGTGGACCAACGGCGGGCGCTCTCCGCGTTCGCGGAAGCGATCGAGGGCGAAGCGTTCGACGAACGCAAGGCCGCTGCGGGCGCCGCGATCCGCCTCCAGAGCGCGGAACGGCTTCGAGGCGCCGTCGTCACCGCGCTCGGCCGACTGCACAAGCTGCTCGACCCGCACCAGCGGGGGCGGCTCGCGTACCTGATCCGGACGGGAACGCTCTCGATCTGACGTTTGAGACCGGGCGCGGCTCCGGTTCCGCGCCCGGTTTTTCTTACCCGCAGGCTGGTGCCGGACCCGTCGTCCGTTCGATCAGCGCGCCGTCGGCGCCTTTCCGTAGGGGGAGAGCTGGTCCGCGATCGTCTTCTGGTCGCCGGCGACGACGATGGTCGCCTTGTCCCCCTCGATGTACTTCGCCGCGATGCGCTGAACGTCCGCCGGAGTGACCGCGTACACCTTCTGGATGTAGGTGTTCAGGTAGTCCTCGGGC
>DATNMZ010000254.1:0-5435 GCA_035602095.1 Thermoanaerobaculia bacterium | reverse complement strand
GATGCGGAGGATCTCGCCGCCGAGCTCTTCGGCGCGCTTCTCCTCGCCGGGCACCCTCGCGTCGTAAAGCACGAGGGGGTGGAGGTTCCCGTCGCCCGCGTGAAAGACGTTGGCGACGCGCAGGCCCGCCCGCTCGGCGAGCCCCTCGATCTCCCGGAGCACGGGAGCGATCTGCGAGCGCGGGATCACACCGTCCTGGACGATGTAGTTCGGGCTGATGCGCCCGACGGCCGCGAAGGCGCTCTTGCGCCCCTTCCACATGAGCTGGCGCTCCGCCTCGTCGCGCGGGCGCCGGATCTCGAGCGCTCCCGCCGCGGCGGCCAGCCGGGTCGCGGACTCGGATGTGTGCTCGACTTCCGCGAGCGGACCGTCCACGTCCATCAGCAGGGCGGCCCCGACGTCCGGCCAGTCGACTCCGGTCGCCGCCTTCGCCGCGATGATCGCGAGACGGTCCATCATCTCGATCGCGGCGGGGACAATCCCGGACGCGATGATCGCCGACACCGCGTGGCCCGCCTCGTCCGTGGACGGGAAGGTCGCGAAAAACGTGCGGGTGGCCTCGGGCTTGCGCAGGATGCGGAGGACGACCTCGGTGACGATCCCGAGCATCCCTTCGCTCCCGACGAGAACGCCCAGGAGGTCGTATCCGGGAGCGTCCGGCACGGGGCCGCCGAGGTCCACGACCGAACCGTCTCCGAGGACGAGTCGCGCCCCGAGCACGTGGTTGACGGTGAACCCGTACTTCAAGCAGTGCGCGCCCCCGGAGTTCTCCGCGACGTTTCCGCCGATCGTGCAGACGCCCTGGGACGACGGGTCCGGGGCGTAGTAATAACCCGACGGAGAAAGCCGCCGGGAGACCTCCAGGTTGATGACGCCGGGCTCGACCCGCATCCAGCCGTTCTCCAGATCCACCTCGAGGATCCGCTTCATACGGGAGAGACCGAGGACGACGCACCCGGGCACGGGGAGGGCCCCTCCCGAGAGGCCTGTGCCCGCGCCCCGCGCGACGATCGAGAGACCCGCCGCGGCCGCGAGCTTCACGACCCGCGAAACCTCCTCCGTCGAGCCCGGCAGGACGACGAGGCCGGGCCTCGCCCGGAAGCTGGTGAGTCCGTCGCACTCGTAGGTTCGGAGCTGCTCCGGCTCGCTCACGCAGTGGCTCCTCCCGACGACGGCGGCCATCGCGCCGATGACGCTCTCGGGGACCGCTGCGACGGGCGCGCTCATTGAGTTTCTTTCGAGCGGAACGCCGCTACTCCAGGCGCCGGTAGGCGGGCAGCGTCAGAAACTCGACGAACACGGGGCTTTCGACCAGGGAGTCCAGGATCTCCGCCGCTTCCCGCAGGCGGCCGGAGCCATCGCCTTCGAGCGCCGCCAGCTCCTCGCCCCGGACGCTCCGATAGAGAGCCGTCGTGACGGGACTCCCGTCGGAGAGCTTCGCCTGGTTGTGGATCCACTGCCAGAGCTGGGAGCGGGAGATCTCGGCCGTGGCCACGTCTTCCATGAGGTTGAAGATCGCGGCCGCTCCGTTGCCGGAGAGCCACGAGTTCAAGTACTGGAGCGCGACGTTGACGTTGTTGCGGAAGCCGGCTTCCGTGACGGCGCCGCCCGACACGCGCGTGTCCAGGAGCATTGCGGCGGAGATCGAGACCTCCTCGCGAAGCCGGTCTTTCTGGTGCGGCCGGTTGCCGAGCGCCTTCTGGAAGACCTCGCGGGCGACGGGCACCAGGCCGGGGTGCGCGACCCACGTCCCGTCGAAGCCGTCGCCGACCTCGCGCAGCTTGTCTTCGCGCACCTTCGCGAGGGCCGCCTCGTTGACCCGGGGATCCTTCTTCGTCGGGATGAACGGCGCCATGCCCCCCATCGCGTGGGCGCCCCTCCGGTGGCAGGTGGCGACGAGCAGCTCCGTGTACGCGCGGAGGAACGGGACGGTCATCGTCAGCTGCGCGCGGTCCGGCAGGACGAGATCCCGGCGGTTGCGCAGCGTCTTGATCGTCGAGAAGAGATAGTCCCACCGTCCCGCATTCAGGCCGCTCGCGTGCTCTCGGAGCTCCCAGAGGATCTCCTCCATCTCGAAGGCCGCGGGAAGAGTCTCGATCAAGACCGTAGCTCGGAAGGTGCCGCGCGGGATCCCGAGCTCCTCCTGCGCGAAGAGAAAGACGTCGTTCCAGAGCCGCGCTTCGAGCCGGCTCTCCATCTTTGGCAGATAGAAGTACGGCGCGGTGCCGCGGGCGATCCGCTCCCGCGCGTTGTGGAAGACGGAGAGGCCGAAATCGAACAGACTCGCCGAGATCGGCCGACCGTCCACGAGAACGTGCTTCTCGGGAAGGTGCCATCCCCGCGGGCGGACGAGCAGGGTGGCAATCGTCTGGTTCAAGCGGTAGCTCTTCCCGTCGGGGCTGTCGTAGGCGATCGTCCCGCGGACGGCGTCCTTCAAGTTCGCCTGGCCGCCGACCACGTTTTCCCAGGTGGGCGACAAGGAGTCCTCGAAATCCGCCATGAAGACGTCCGCGCCCGAGTTCAGGGCGTTGATCATCATCTTCCGCTCGACGGGCCCGGTGATCTCGACCCACCGCTTCGAGAGATCCCGCGGAGCGGGGGCCACCTGCCACTTCCCGCGGCGGATCTCCTCCGTCTCGGGGAAGAACTCGGGCAGTTCGCCCGCGTCGAAGCGGGCCTGCCGCTCCGCCCGCCGCGCCAGCAGGCCCTGCCGCGCCGCCTCGAACTGTCGAGCGAGCCGGCCGACGAACTCGAGCGCTGGAGCGGAAAGGATCGATTCGGCGGCTTCCAGCGGCTTGCCGAGGACCTGGACTCCGGCGCCCACGCTCTTCTCCATGCGGTCTTTCAGACTACACCAGGGGCGTCGCCTCCCCCGTCTTCGGCGCGCAGGGACGACGCCGTTTTCCCTACCGGTTCCTCCGCCGCCTGTCATACGATTCGACGCACGAAAAGAGGGTCTCAATCGAAGCCGGAGCCGCTCCGCGGATGGCTTCAGGAGGAAGACGCCATGAAGAATCGCAAGAGAAACCAGCCCCAGTCCGGCATGGGCCGCCGCGAGTTTCTGAAGGCGACGCTCGCGACGGGAGCCGCGCTCGCCGCCCCGATGGTCTTCGTCCGCAGCGCTTCCGCCCAGGAACGCGTGCTCAAGGTGGTCCACTGGAAGCACTTCGTCCCCGACTACGACAAGTACTTCGACGTGTTCGCGAAGGACTTCGGCGACACGCACAAGTGCAAGGTCGAGGTCGACTACGTGGCGACCCCCGACCTGCCGACCGCGATCGCGGCGGACATCTCCCGCAGCGGCGGCCACGACGTGTTCCACTTGAACGGCACCGGGGCATGGCTCTACGACAACGTCCTGGTCGACGTGACCGACGTCGCGATGAAGCTCGACAAGGAGTTCGGCGGCTGGATTCCGCAGGCGAGGGACATCGCCGTCGTGCGAGGGAAGTGGCTCTCCGTTCCCCACTGGTTCATGAGCTTCCCCTGGATCATCAACCGCGGCTACTTCAACGACGTCGGAGAGGACTACACCGACAAGACGACCTGGCAGGACATCGTCCGGATCGGCGCGAAGCTGAAGAAGGCCGGCCATCCCATCGGGATCCCGATCTCGCAGACCCCGGACTCGAACGACAACCTGTTTCCGACGATGCTCTCCTTCAAGGCCACCATGTTCGACAAGAACGGCAACGTGGCCTTCGCGAAGAAGGAGATCGTCGAGGTCTTGAAGTTCGGAGAGGCCCTCTTCCGGGAGACGATGACCGACGAAGTTTTGAGCTGGGACGACACCTCGAACAACCGGTTCATCGCCTCCGGCAAAGGCTCGATGATCTGCAACCCGATCAGCGCCTACCGGACGGCCGCCAAGGACCAGCCCGACGTCTACAAGAACCTGGCCATCGTCAAGCCGCCGATCGGCGTCTCCGGAATCCGCGTCGGAGGGGCGCGCACGATGTCCTACGGGATCTACAACTTCTCCAAGGTGCAGGACCTCGCGAAGGAGTTCCTCTACGCCATGAACCGGGAGGGCCTGAAGGGCATGGAGGCGTCGACGGGCTACAACCATCCCTACCTGAAGGCCTTTCAAAAGAAGCCGATGCCCGTCATCGGCCACGAGCCGAAGCTCGAGCTGCTGCAGGACTATCAGGACTACGTCAAGTTCATCGGGTCCCCCGGACCGATGACGAAGACCGCGACGAGCATGTACGCCAAGTTCATCGTCCCGACCATGTTCGCGGAGGTGGTCAAGGGCAAGGCGCCGCGCACCGCCATGGAAGAGGCCGAAGCGAAGCTGCGGGCGGTTTGATCCAGTTCGATCCGCGTCACGCCGGCACAAACCGGCGTGACGCCTCCACCGGCGGGGACGTTGGGCATTTCCGCGGCCCGGGACCGGACGAATTCGGCCGTTTTCAGGAGGCAAGATGAGCGAGCGGAGAAAGTCCCCGAAGGCACTCGGACGGCGCGAATTCCTCAAGATGTCCCTTGCGGCCGGGGTCTCGCTGGCGGCCCCCGCGGTCTTCGTCCGCAAGGCGTCGGCGCAGGATCGGGTTCTCAAAATCGTCCACTGGAAGCACTTCGTTCCTGACTACGACAAATGGTTCGACGTCTTCGCAAAGGAATTCGGCGAGACCCACAAGTGCAAGGTGGAGGTCGACTACGTCGCGACGGCCGATCTTCCGACCGCCATCGCGGCGGACATCTCCCGGCGCGGCGGCCACGACGTCTTTCACTTGAACGGCACCGGCGCGTGGCTCTACGACAACGTGCTGGTCGACGTCACCGACGTGGCGAAACGGCTCGAGAAGGAGTTCGGCGGCTGGATCCCGGGCGCCTCCGGTATCGCCGAGGTGCGCGGCAAGTGGCTCTGCATCCCCCACTGGTTCATCCGGTATCCCTTCATCATCAACCGCGGTTACTTCAACAAGGCCGGGGTCGATTACAACGACAAGACGACCTGGAACGACCTTCTCGCCGCGGGCGCCAAGCTGAAGAAGGCCGGCTATCCCTTCGGAATCCCCATTTCGCAGACGCCCGACTCGAACGACAACCTCTTCCCGCTGATGCTCGCCTTCAAGGCCCACATGTTCGACCCCGCCGGCAACGTCGCGTTCGCGAAGAAGGAGATTCAGGAAGTTCTGCGGTTCGGCGAGAGGTTCTTCAAGGAGACGATGACCGACGAGGTCTTGAGCTGGGACGACACCTCCAACAACCGCTTCATCGCTTCGGGCAAGGGCTCGCTCGTATGCAATCCCATCTCCGCGTACCGGACGGCCGCCAAGGACAATCCCGACGTCTTCCAGAACCTCGAGATCCAGAAGCCCCCGCTCGGCCCGTCCGGTGTGCGCATCGCCGGCGCGAGGACGATGTCTTACGGCGTCTTCAACTTTTCGAAAGTGCAGGACCTCGGCAAGGAGTTCCTCTACGTCCTGAAC
>DATNMZ010000253.1:0-4159 GCA_035602095.1 Thermoanaerobaculia bacterium | reverse complement strand
GTCGTCAACACGCCGGGCGACTGGGGCCACGCCTACCCTCCCCTCCTCCACGCCGACTGGCACGGCTGGACGCCGACCGACACGATCTTCCCGTTCTTTCTCTTCATCGTGGGCGTCTCGATCGCGTTCTCGTTTTCGCGCCGTGCCGGAGAACCGGGCGGCCGGCGCGCGCTCTTTCTCCATGCGCTCCGGCGGGGTACCACGATCTTCGCGATCGGGCTCGCCTTGAACGCCCTGTCCTTCTACCTGTTCCATCGCAAGTCCCTCCGCATCCCGGGAGTGCTGCAGCGGATCGGGATCTGCTTCCTCGCGGCCGCCATCCTCTACCTGCTCTTCGGTCCTCGCGGCCTTCTCCCGTCGGCGGCGGTGCTCCTGACTCTCTACTGGGCGCTGATGACCTTCGTTCCGGTTCCGGGCTATGGACCGGGCCGGCTCGACGTCCAGGGCAACCTCGCCGCGCACGTGGACCGCGCGATCCTGGGCGAGCACACGTGGAAGCACGACCCGAACTGGGACCCGGAAGGCCCGCTCTCGACCCTGCCCGCGGTGGCGACGACCCTCTTCGGAGTCGCGGCGGGCGAGCTCCTGCGCTCCCGGCGGCCCTGGCCCGCGAAGCTCGCGGCGCTGATGGCGGGGGGCGGCCTGGCCCTCTCGCTCGGCCTCCTTTGGGGCATTTCCTTCCCGATCAACAAGAACCTGTGGACTTCCTCCTACGCGCTCTTCATGGCGGGGCTCGCCGCGGTCGTGCTGGCCCTCTGTCTCTGGATCGTGGACGTGCGCGGCTGGAGGGCCTGGGCGAAGCCTTTTCTCTGGCTCGGGACAAACGCGATCGCGCTCTTCGTCCTCTCGACTCTGGCAACCATTCTGCTGATCGCCGTGAAGGTCCCGGGCGGCGGCGGCAAGCGCCGCTCCCTCTACGGCGCGCTCTATCAAACCGGATTCAACCATTTCTCCGACGAACGGCTCGGATCGCTCCTCTTCGCCCTGGCGTTCCTCGCCGTCTGGGTCGCGGCCGGAGCCGTGCTCTACCGCCGGCGCATTTTCCTCAAGGTGTGAGATGAAGAAGTCGGACCGCAAGCTCATCCGCCGCTACCGCGTCGAGGACGGCGGGAAGTTCCGGCTGAAGGATCACGACCCGGCAGACACCGCGGGTCTCGTTCTCGACAAGGACGAGGCCCGCCGCCTGCTCGGAGTCGGCGTCGAGTCGCTCGCGGAGCTCCAGGGAAAACTTTACGCGGAGGACCGCTGGGCGCTCCTCGTGATCTTCCAGGCGATGGACGCGGCGGGAAAGGACAGCACGATCAGCCACGTGATGTCGGGCGTCAACCCTCAGGGGTGTGAGGTGTTCTCCTTCAAGGAACCCTCCCCCGAGGAGCTCGACCACGACTTTCTGTGGCGCGCGAGCCAGCGATTGCCCGAACGGGGGCGGATCGGGATCTTCAACCGCTCCCACTACGAAGAAGTGCTCATCGTTCGCGTGCATCCCGAGATCCTGGCGGGCGAAAAGATCCCCGACGCCCTCGTGACGAAGCGGATCTGGGACGAGCGCTACGAGGACATCAACGCCTTCGAGAGGCACCTCGCGCGCAACGGCACGGCCATTCTCAAGTTCTTCTTGAACGTCTCGAAGAAGGAGCAGAAGAAACGCTTCCTGGCGCGTCTCGACGATCCCGAGAAGAAATGGAAGTTCAATCTCGCCGACGTGCAGGAGCGCGCGCTCTGGGGCGACTACATGGACGCCTACGAAGAGATGATTCGAGCAACCAGCACGGAGTGGGCGCCCTGGTACGTCGTCCCGGCGGACCAGAAGTGGTTTACGCGCATCGTGGTGGCCGGAGCGATCGTCGACACGCTCGAAAGGCTCGGGGTCGACTATCCGAAGGTGGACCCCGCGGCGAAGAGGCGCCTCGCGCAGGCGCGGCGGGAGCTTCAGAAGAACTGACTACGGATAACTGACAACTACAGTTTCCTGTAAATCTCCGCCCCCTCGCGCCGGAATTCTTCCGACTTCTCGGCGAGCCCCTTCGCCAGCGCGGCCTCGTCCGCCGCGACGCCCGCGCTCGCCGCGTACTCGCGCACCTCCTGCGTAATCTTCATGGAGCAGAAGTGCGGCCCGCACATGCTGCAGAAGTGCGCGATCTTCGCGCCCTCCGCCGGAAGCGTCTCGTCGTGGAACTCTCGCGCGGTCTCCGGGTCGAGCGAGAGGTTGAACTGGTCCTCCCATCGGAACTCGAACCGGGCCTTCGACAGAGCGTCGTCGCGAAGCCGGGCGTCCGGATGCCCCTTCGCCAGGTCCGCGGCGTGGGCCGCGATCTTGTAGGCAATGACGCCGTCCTTCACGTCCTTCTTGTTCGGCAGCCCGAGATGTTCCTTCGGCGTGACGTAGCAGAGCATCGCCGTGCCCATCCAGCCGATCATCGCGGCGCCGATCGCCGAGGTGATGTGGTCATAGCCCGGCGCGATGTCCGTCGTCAGCGGCCCCAGCGTGTAGAACGGGGCCTCCTGGCAGATCGCGAGCTGCTTTTCCATGTTCTCGGCGATCTTGTGCATCGGGACGTGCCCGGGACCTTCGATCATCACCTGGCAGTCGTGCTTCCACGCCACGTCCGTCAACTCGCCGAGCGTTGTCAGCTCCGCGAATTGGGACTCGTCGTTCGCGTCGGCCGTCGATCCCGGACGCAGTCCGTCGCCGAGCGAGAACGCGACGTCGTACGTTCTCAGGATCTCGCAGATCTCCTCGAACCGCGTGTAGAGGAACGACTCCTCGTGGTGCGCGAGACACCACTTCGCCATGATCGATCCGCCGCGCGAGACGATCCCGGTGACACGCTTCGCCGTCAAGGGAATGTAGCGAAGCCGGACGCCCGCGTGGATCGTGAAGTAGTCCACCCCCTGCTCCGCCTGTTCGATCAGGGTGTCCCGGTAGATCTCCCACGAAAGCTCCTCGGCCTTGCCGCCGACCTTCTCGAGCGCCTGATAGATCGGCACGGTCCCGATCGGCACGGGGGAGTTGCGAAGGATCCACTCCCGGGTCTCGTGGATGTTCCTTCCCGTCGAAAGGTCCATGACGGTGTCCGCGCCCCACCGGGCGGACCAGGTCATCTTCTCGACCTCCTCCTCGATGGAGGACGTGACGGCGGAATTGCCGATGTTCGCGTTGATCTTCACCAGGAAGCGGCGGCCGATGATCATCGGCTCGGACTCCGGGTGGTTGATGTTGGCCGGGAGGATCGCGCGGCCGCGCGCGACCTCGCTGCGGACGAGCTCGGGCTCGACGTTTTCCCGGATCGCCACGAACTCCATCTCCGGCGTCACGATTCCCTTGCGCGCGTAATGCATCTGGGTGACCGGGCCCCGTCCCCGCAGGACCTGCCGCGGGCGCGCCATGGAAAGCTCCGCCGCGTTCGAGCGCACGGGATCGCTGACGTCGTAATCGCCGCGGGCGAGGATCCAGGGCCGGCGCAGCTCGGGCAGCCCCTGGCGCAGGTCGATCGCGGCAGCCGGATCCGTGTACGGACCCGACGTGTCGTAGACGCGGAAGGGCGGATGGATCTCCGTCTCGCCGCGCATCCCGCGCGTTGCGTGGAGCGCGATCTCGCGAAACGGAACCCGCATCCCTCCCGGTCCGGCGGCATAAACCTTCCGGGATCCGGCGAGCGGCTCGCGGTTGGCGACTTCGTTCGAAGGAATAGCTTCGCGGCGGGTGGTGCTCATCTTTTTTTCCTCCCTACGGCGGCATTACCCGCATCAGGTCCCGGGGTCTCCGGCGTCGAGCGCACGTCGGACTCTCAGCCATTCACGCGGAATGCGTGAAAGTGGGCTCCCCCTCGAGCTCCCGCAGTTTACATCTTCAGGTGGCAGGTGGCAGGTGGCAGGTGGCGGGTGGCAGGTTGAGGGATAGGTTCATAGGTGATGGGTGATGGGTGATGGGTGATGGGTGGTAGGAGGCAGATAACAGGTGGCAGGTCGCGGCTGACGGCTGACAGCTGAGAGCCGACAGCCCACACTGGCGCGTTCCTTGCGGGAACAGAGCGCCAGGGAGGCTCCTGCATGAAAAACGACACGAGGCCGACGCCCGGCACGGGCTCGGGCGAGCCGGCCCTCGACTCCGGCATGACCGGAAAAGAAAAGGACGCCATGGCGGATCAGATGGAGGAGT
>DATNMZ010000252.1:0-14138 GCA_035602095.1 Thermoanaerobaculia bacterium | reverse complement strand
CCGCATAGCTGCTGCGCGAGTCGTCGACCTCGTTCGAGGGCCGGAATCCCGGGAAGACCTGCGCGCCGGCGGGAGCGGTGTTGCCGGCCTGGTCCTTGGAGGGGCCCGCGATGTAGGAGTTGGGCTCGCCCGCGTGTTCCTGGTAGTTCTCCCGGCGAAACTCGGCGCCGACCGCGACGTTCAGAGGTCCCGCGAGCCCCGCATCCACCTCCCGGGTCACGTCCAGGTTCGACACGAACTGGTTGAACTCGAGCGCGCCGGCGTAGAACCTCGTCTGATTGGGCGGGATGGTCGGGCCGAGCGACGTGTTCAGGCTGTGCGTGATGTTGAAGTCGAAACGGTCGTGGCCATACTGGGCGGAGATGTCCCAGAACCATTTCTCCGCGGCGACGCCGCGAATTCCGATCGTTCCCGAGGCGTCGACGATCTTGGGCTCGATCAGAGGAAGGAAACCGAGCGGGTAGATGCTCGGCCAGTTCTGCGCCTGCAGGGCCCGCCGGTAATTGCCTCCGTGCACGCCGTCTCGCCGGCTCGCGCCGCCGAAGATGTACAGGCTCGCCGTGCCGTCGTCGTTGACCGGGACGGAACCGTTGACGAAGCCCAGGATGTCGCGCTCCTCGGCATCGCCATAGTGGTAGCTCGGCTGGGGGACGGCGTTGTGGCCGGCGTCGCCCGTCACGATCTGGTCGCGCGGATCGTTGCCGGCGCGGTTCGTCGCGTTGCGCTTGCGGTACTCGCCGGTGAAGTTCAACCCTCCGCGCCCGAGCTTGAGCCCCGTGTTGGCGCTGCCGTCGAAGAGCTCTCCGTCGGAGTGGGTGGTGGTGCCGCCCTGGAGACCCAGCTCGAGCGGCGTGATGCCGGACTTCAAGACGATGTTGATGACGCCCGCGATGGCGTCGGAGCCGTACTGGGCCGCCGCTCCGTCGCGCAGCACCTCGATCTTCTCGATCGCGTGCGCCGGAATCGCGTTCAAGTCCACTCCGGTGGAGCCGCGGCCGATGGTCCCGTTCACGTTGACCAGCGCGCTCGTGTGCCGGCGCTTCCCATTGATGAGAACCAGCATCTGATCGGGTCCGAGGCTGCGCAGCGTGGCGGGGCGCACGGAGTCCGTGCCGTCGGCGATCGTCGGCCGCGGGAAGTTGAAGGAGGGAGCGAGTGACTCGATGATTTGCGCCGTCTCGGCGGTTCCCATGGCCGTCTCGATCTGCTGCTCGTTGATCACGTCCACCGGCACGGCTTTTTCCGCGGCCGCTCCCGGGGCGCGGGAGCCGACCGTCACCTCCTGAGAAAAGGAGAGCGCGACGGAAAAGTCCTGCCGGACGGCCCCGGGGGCGAGCGTGACTCTCGCCGTCTTCGACTGCAGCGTGGGCCCGAGGACACGCACTTCGACGGTCTGGCCGCGCGCGAGTGCCGCGGGGACCGTCAGGCTGTACCGGCCCGCCCGATCGGTCGTTGCGGAGAGATTCAGCTCCGGGATCGTGACGGTCGCGCCGCCGACTCCGGACCCGTCCTCCTGGTTGGTCACCCTTCCGCTCAAGACGATGTCGCCCTCGGCGGCGCCCGCGGCGGAAGCGATCAGCAGCAGTCCCGAAGCGAAAGCGAAAGCCAGTCCGACGTAAGCGAGTTTCCTGCTCATCCTTCCACCCTCCTCGGAAAAGGACGAAGTCGCGAGACGAGACCTTCGATTGTGCCGATCTGCCGCTGTTGTTGGTGCCGATACTACGCCGCGGGGGCGGCTCGCTCAAAGAAAATCGTTTGCAAAATAACGTCGATCGCCGCGTCCCTCACTCCACCTTCCCTCGTGCTGCGACGCGCCACTCGGCTTCGACCTTTCCGTCGCGAACCGCGTAGACCCGATCGTGGAGGTTGGAGACGACACACGCGTGGTTCGGGAGCACGCGAACGCGATCGCCGACGAAGAACCGCTCTCCGGCGACGACCTCGACGACGCCGTGCTCCTCGGAGAGCCGTGCGACGCGGCTCGCCCGGCCGAGCAGGAAGCCGTAGCCGCCGGGTACCGGCCGCAGCGGGTCGGAGGAGAGTGTCTTCGACCCGGCGTCGAGCACGGCGCGCGACGCCTCCGGGACGCTCACGACCGTCGAGAGAACCGTCAGCGCGCAGTGTTCGAGCGGACATGTGCCGAGCGACACCTGCGACGCGTCGTTGTAGACGTAGTTGCCGGGCCGGCACTCGGTGACCCCCGCGACGGACATCGCGTCGCGCGCGGACGGGGTCGAGCCGACCGAGACTTCCTCGACGGGGACACCCGCCGCCCGGACCTCCGCGGCGGCCCGGGCCATCGTTTCCCCCTCCGCGCGTCCGACCGCGGCGACCTTCTCCGGCCGGTCCTGGTGGTAGGCGTGACCCGCATGCGTGAAGAGGCCGCGCAGGCGCACCCCCGGCGTCTCCGCGATCCGGAGCGCGGTCTCCGCGGCCTTCTCGGGCGCGACGCCGACGCGGTGGAGACCGCAATCCACTTTCAGGAGCACGTCGATCGTTCGGCCGGCCGCTCGAAACGGAGCGCCGAGGGCCCGTGCACCCGCCTCGCTGTCGACGCCTGCCGCCAGCCGCACGCGGTCGGCGAGCGCGAAGAGGCGCTCCGGCTTGCCCCGGCCGGCGATCGGATACGCGAGGAAAAGGTCGTCGAATCCCGCCGCCGCGAACACCTCGGCCTCGGACGTCTTCGCGAGCGCGAGCCCGGACGCCCCCGCGGCGAGCTGCATCCGCCCGATCTCCGGCAGCTTGTGGGTCTTCGCGTGGGGGCGCAGCTTCACCCCCGCCCGGCGCGCCGCCTCCGCCATTCTCGTGAGGTTGCCATCGACCACGGCGAGGTCCACCAGCACGGCCGGGGTCGGCAGGTCCTCGATGGCGGTCATCGGGAAAACCGGGGGGACATGGCGACGTAGCATAGGACGGGCAGTCCCCGTCCGAAAACGAGGTGAGCATGCGGATCCCCAGGCGTTTTCCCGTTCTCCTCGCCGCCACCGCGGCGATCCCGCTTCTCCTTCCGCCGACCGACGCTTCCGCGCAGCCCGACCGGCCGGCCGCGCCCGGAAAACCGATCGGCTTCGATGCCGGCCTCGTCGACAAGGCGGGAAAGCCCTGCGCGGATTTCTACCAGTACGCCTGCGGCGGATGGCTCGCGGCGAACCCCGTGCCGGCCGAGTACGCCCGCTGGGGGAGATTCAACGAGGTGGCCGAGCGCAACCAGCAGATCTTGAAGCGCATCCTGGAGGCGGCGGCCGCCGCGAAGAAACGGGATGCCGTCCACCAGAAGATTGGCGATTACTACGCGAGCTGCATGGACGAACCGGGAGCGGAGGCGGCCGGCATTTCGCCGCTCTCTCCGGCCTTCGCGCGGATCGCAAAGATCGCGGATGTCGCCTCGCTCGCCACCGAAGTCGCTCGCCTCCAGCCGAACGGAGTCGGAGTCCTCTTCCGGTTCGACTCGACACCGGACTTCGACGACGCCCGGCAGGTCATCGCGGAGGTGGACCAGGGAGGGCTGGGCCTGCCCGATCGCGACTACTACACGAAAGAGGACGAGCGCTCCCAGAAGATCCGCGCGCAGTACGTCGAGCACATGGAGAAAATGTTCGCGCTCGCGGGAGACCCGGCGGACCAGGCGAAATACGAGGCGGCGTGGGTCTTGGCGATCGAGACCGCGCTCGCGAAGGGCTCGATGACGCGCGTGGAGCGGCGCGACCCGAAGAAGCGCGCCAACCGCATGGACCGCCGCCAGCTTGCGGATCTCGCGCCGACCTTTCCGTGGAAGGAGTACTTCGCCGCCGTCGGCCAGCCCGACCTCGCGTCGTTGAACGTCGCGTCGCCCCCCTTCTTCCAGGGGCTGGACAAAGAGCTTCAGTCCCGCGACATGGACGCCTGGCGCGCATACCTTCGGTGGCACGTCCTCGAGTCTGCGGCCTCGATGCTCTCCTCCGCGTTCGTCGACGAGTCCTTCCGCTTCTCCGGCACGGTGCTCACCGGGGCCCAGAAGCTGCAGCCCCGCTGGAAGCGGTGCGTCGCCGCCACCGACCGCAGCCTCCGCGATCTGCTCGGCCGGCCATACGTCGAGGCGGCCTTCGGAGCGCAAGCGAAGAAACGCACCAACGAAATGGTTCAGGGGCTGCTCGAAGCCATGCGCGCGGACCTCGCGGATCTGACCTGGATGGACGCCGAGACGAAGGGCCGAGCTCAGGAGAAGCTCGCGTCGTTCGCCCGGAAGATCGGCTATCCAGACAAATGGGTGGACTACTCCGCCATCCCGATCGAGCGGACATCCTGGCTCGCGAATTCTCTGCGCGCCCGGGAGTTCGCCTTCCGCCGCGAGCTTTCCAAGATCGGCAAGCCCGTGGATCGGACGGAGTGGCGCATGACCCCGCCGACCGTCAACGCTTCGTACAGCCCGCAGCGCAACGACATCACGTTCCCCGCTGGCATCCTTCAGCCTCCCTTCTTCGACAATGCGCTCGACGACGGACCGAACTACGGCGGCATCGGAGGAGTCATCGGCCACGAGATCACGCACGGCTTCGACGATCAGGGCCGCCAGTTCGACAAGGACGGAAATCTCAAGGACTGGTGGTCCGCCGAGAGCGCGAAGGAATTCGTCCGCCGGGCCGCATGCGTGGAACGCCAGTTCTCCAACTACGTGTCGGTGGACGATCTGAACGTCAACGGCAAGCTCACCCTCGGGGAGAACATCGGTGACCTCGGCGGTCTGAAGATCTCTTATGCCGCGTTCCAGAAGGCAAGAAAGCGGAAGAAGGCGGGGCCGGTAGACGGGTACACGCCGGATCAGCGCTTCTTTCTCGGATGGGCACAGGTCTGGTGCGGCAACGTGCGGCCGGAAGAGGCGCGCCTGCGCGTGGCGACCGATCCGCATGCGCCCGAGCGGTTTCGCGTGCTCGGGCCGCTTTCGAACATGCCGGAGTTCGCGAAAGCCTTCGACTGTCCGGCCGATTCGCCGATGGTGCGGCCGGCGGCGGACGTCTGTACGGTTTGGTAGCTGTCGGCTGTCAGCTATCAGCTATCAGCTGTGACGCCCCGAGACGGCCCGCCTGTGCGCCGCGACCCGAGAGGCTTCGCGTTCACGCCCGAGGCTTCGATTCGCTTGGGGACCTTTGCCTGAGGACAACGGATGACTGACAACTGCCTGGCTGACGGCTGATAGCTGACAGCTGATAGCTAGACTCCTTGACAGCCCTGCCCGCGGACGAGCAGTGTCTTCCTCACCCGATGCACTCGCGAACATGCTTCATCGTGCCTCCCCACATGCTCGAGCAGATCAGCGAGAACGGCTCCCCCGAGGAGCGGCGCAGCGCGATCTCTACGCTGGCGCTCTCGGAGAGGTTCCGCGCGAGGCGGCAGCTGCTGGACGCGCTTCCAGTGATCACTCCGGCCGGAGAGGAGCGGCGGACCGTGTTCGACGCGCACCATCGGACGGCCCTGCCGGGCAAGCTCGTCCGCAGCGAAGGGGCGCCCGCCTCCGGCGACGCGGCGGTCGACGAGGCCTACGACGGCGCCGGGGCGACCTACGATCTCTATCGGGAGACTTACGGGCGCAACTCGATCGACGACCGCGGCATGCGCCTCGACTCCTCGGTCCACTACGGATCCGGATACGACAACGCGTTCTGGAACGGGACACAGATGGTCTACGGAGACGGCGACGGGAAGCTCTTCCACCGCTTCACGCTCTGTGTGGACGTCATCGGCCACGAACTGACGCACGGGGTGACCGCCCACGAGGCCGACCTGAATTATCAGGACCAGCCGGGCGCCTTGAACGAGTCGATCTCGGACGTCTTCGGCTCGCTCGTGAAGCAGCGCGGGCTCGGGCAGTCCGCGGCGGACGCCGACTGGATCATCGGCGAGGGTCTCTTCACGGGGAAGGTTCATGGCGTCGGATTGCGGTCGATGAAGGCGCCGGGAACCGCGTACGACGATCCCGTGCTCGGAAAGGATCCGCAGCCGGCGCACATGAAGGATTACGTCGAGACCGCCGGCGACGATGGGGGCGTCCACATCAACTCGGGCATCCCGAACCGCGCCTTCTATCTCGCCGCTTCCTCGATGGGAGGGAAAGCCTGGGACAAGTCGGGCACGATCTGGTACGTCGCGCTGCGCGACCGGTTCCGGCGCACGACGGACTTCGCCGCTGCGGCGCGGTTGACGGTCGCCGTGGCCGGCAGCCTCTTCGGATCGAGCGGAGCCGAGGCGAAGGCGGTCCGAGAAGCCTGGCAGGGCGTCGGAGTCGGAATCGCGTGACTCTCCCGCGTCCCCCGGCTCGTTGTAGGCTCATGGACATGGCGCGGACCTCGATCAACGTGAAGGGCAACTGCCTGGCTTCGGTCGTCGTGGCCCGATGGGAGGGTGTCCCGGGCAGGCCGGTCCTCGTGCGGGACGAGGTCGCTCCGGCCGCCGAAGTCGCCAGCCGGCCGTAAGCCGACCGAGGCTGCCGAAGGAGGCTCCCGATGAGAATCGCTCTGGTCCGCAGCGGCGGGGTGGCGGGGATGCCGCGCAAGACGGTCGTCGAGACGAAGAAAGGGTCCGCGCGCGAGAAGGAGATCCGGAATCTCGTCGCAAGCGCAAACCTGCCGCAGTACACGGAGGCCACTCTGCGGACCGGTCCCGACCGGCTGCGCTACACGCTGACGGTCGAAGACGGCGACACCGTGCACTCCGTCACATTCGACGAAGAGCGCACGCCGGAGCAGTTCCGGCCGCTGATGGAGGCGATTCTGCGTGACGCCCCGGACGAACCGAAGAAGGCCTAGGGCGAGCCGAGTCCTCCTGGCGTTTCCTCCCGGCCCGCCCCGGTAGATTAAAGAGCGGAGGTCTCCGTGGCCGACCCGTCCGTTTCCCCGCCCTCGCATGCCCGGCGGATGCCGAGACACACGAAGATCCTGCTGGGTCTGATCGTCGGCCTGGCCGGCGGGCTTCTCGTCCACGCGTTCGCGGGTGGCGAGCCCTGGGTCGAGTGGACGGTGCGCAACGTCGCCTATCCCGTGGGCCAGCTCTTCCTGCGCCTGATCTTCATGATCGTCGTGCCGCTCGTCTTTTCCTCCCTCGTGCTCGGCGTGCTCGAGCTCGGGGGCGTGCACAAGCTCGGACGCGTGGGCCTGATCACGCTCGCCTACACCGTGATCGTGAGCGGAATCTCGGTCGCGATCGGAATCGTGCTGGTGAACATCTTTCACCCGGGAAGGGGTGTCGACGCCACGGTTCGCGCGCAGCTCGAAGGGGCTTTTCTCACACAGTCGCAGAGCGCGATCGACAGCGCGAAGCAGGCCAAGCATTGGACCGACGCTCTCCTCTCGCTCATTCCGCGCAACCCGTTCGCGGCGGCGGTGGACGCGCTCTCCGGGGAAATGCTCGCCCTGATGATCTTCGCCGTGTTTTTCGGGGTCGCGCTCGCCCACGCGCGGAAGGAGCAGGAAGCTCTGGTCGACGTCCTCGAGGGAATCCAGCGCGTGTCGATGCGGATCGTCGACTGGGCAATGGCCCTCGCGCCCTACGGCGTCGCCGCGCTGCTTTTCTCCCTGACCGCGCGCTCGGGCTTCGCCGTGATCCCCCGACTCGGAGGCTACGTTGCCGTCGTGATCGGCGGTCTGGCGATCCAGATGTTCGTCGTCTATTCCGGCATTCTGAAGCTGCTTGCGCGGGTCCCGCCGGTCGAGTGGTTCTTCCGGTGCCGCGAAGTAATCCTGACGGCCTTCTCCACGGCGTCCTCGAACGCGACCCTGCCGACGAGCCTCCAGACATCGTCCGAAAAGCTCGGCATCGCGCCGCGCATCGGCAACTTCGTGCTCACGGTCGGGGCGACGGGAAATCAGAACGGGACGGCTCTCTTCGAGGGAGTCACCGTGCTGTTTCTGGCCCAGGTCTTCGACGTGCACTTGACGGTCGGACAGCAGGTCACCGTGGTCGGGATGTCCATCCTGGCGGGCGTCGGGACGGCCGGAGTGCCGGGAGGTTCGCTCCCCCTGATCGTGATCGTCCTCCAGACCGTCGGAATCCCTCCGGAGGGGATCGGGATCATCCTCGGAGTGGACCGCTTCCTCGACATGTGCCGGACGGTCTTGAACGTCGTCGGCGACCTCGTCTGCGCGACGTTCGTTGCCCGCCGGGAGCGCGAGCTGCATTTCAGCCGGGTTCCGGAAGCCGCGCTCGCCCGAGCGTGAGCCGACGGGGCTAGCGGTAGGCCGTAGGAGGTAGGTGGTAGTCATAGGTGGTAGCGGAGAGGCCTCCGCCACCTGTCACCTGAGCTATCACCTATTACCCACCACCCAGGGCCTGACACCACGGTTGCGGTCACGCCCCGATGCGGAACTCCCGGTCCGGATGGATCTCGAGGAAGTCGGCGTCCCGGTCGATCACGACGGCGCCGGCGAACGAGAGGAGCGTTCCCTGCCGCACGCGTGCTCGCGCGCAGATCGCGTGCGCCGGGGTACCGGGCTCGACCTCCAGCCGGAGGTAGCGTGGGAAGGAGAGGTCGGCCTCGAGCGGGCCGATCGAAATTTCGAAGAGCGACACATCGATCGTCCAGAACCCGTCCGTGGAATGCTGCGCGTCCCGGACCGGCGACCCCGCGCCGCGCGCGTCGCATCCGGTTTCTTCCCAGCCGGAAATCCCGATCCGCTTGAACGGGGTCGTCAGGATCGAGACGAGGCGGTCGAACCACCGGAGGGCGGGGCGGGGGGCAGCCGAGAGCATCCGGATCGTCCCGGAGGGATCGCAGGAGGCCACCGCGAGCCGCTCTCCGACCGTCGAGGCCAGCCGGCGCCGCCAGTAGTGACGGCCGAAGGTCACGGCGGCGCTTTGCGGCCCACCAGGCCCGCGGTGAACGTTCGCGCGTCCGCCGGGGCGAGCGCGCGAACGACGGAGGCGGGGAAGAGGGTGCGGTGCGGAACCTCCACGAGGGCGTTCGGAATCGCCCAGAGATCCTCTTCGGCCGTCATCCATTGCAGGTGGTCGAAGCGGTCGAGGCGGATCGGGCGGGAGTAGCGGCGCAGGGACTTCTGGCGGCGCAGGTTGAAGTAGTCCTCGACGTAAGAGAGGACCAGCATGCGAATCGAGGGGTAGACGGGCTCGCGATAGCGCAGGCCCGAGTAGTTCGAACGCGCGACGGCGCCCCAGCCCGCGGACCCGCGAAAGAGCGCAAGGACGTGGTCATCATCCTGCTCCGCTTCGAGATCGAGAATCAGCGGCGGCTTGCCCTGGAGACGCAGGGCCGCCGCGGCGAAGAGCGCGCCGTCCATGCACTGCACGACGCGCTCGCGCAAGACGCGCCGCGGAGAGCGGCATGCGGATCCGGCGACGTCGTAATCGAGGGAGTCGAGATATCGCTGGATGCGCCATGGCGGCGTGAGGCGGCGGAGGAAGCCCGCCTCGCGGGGAGTCAATCCGAAATCGTCGATCCTTCGGGCCAAGCGCGTTCTCCCTTCCGCTCCGTAAAGACGGTTGGAACTAGAATGCCCCAACCTCGACCGAAGAAGGAGACCATCGTGAGCTCGCAATGGAAAATTGGAATCTGTGGCCTGGGAGTGGCGGTCCTGGCCCTCGCGGGATGCCAGAAGTCGGAAAACGCGGGCGGCGCGGCTCCGGCGACGGAGGCCGCGTCGGGTTCGACGGCCTCGACCACCGTGACGTCCACCGGCGCGGGATCCCCGGCGTCCAAGCCTCCCTTTGGATTCCTCGACACGCCGAAGGAGGGCGCGACAGTGGCGGCGGGCAGCTGGGCGTTCGGATGGGCCCTCGACGATTCGGGAATCGCTCAGGTGACCGTCGTCACAGAGACGGGTGCGACGAGCCCGGTGGCTCTGAACCAGCCCTTCCCGGGAGTCGCGGCCTCCTATCCGGGATTTCCGAACGCCGAGAAGGCCGGCTTCGGGTTCCCGGTGCCGAAAGTTGCGCCCGGCATCCACACCCTGACGATCACGCTGATTGCGGCGGACGGCGGGAAAACGGAGATTCGCCGCCAGATCCGGATCCGGTGAAGGGAAGCGCCAGCGCGGTGCCGTAGGGGCGGGGAGCCCGCCCCGGGGCCGGGAAACGGGAAACGGGAAACGGGAAACGAACGGTGCCGTAGGGGCGGGGCTGCCCCCGCCCGCCCGCCCGGGCCGGGAAACGAGAAACGGAACGTGCCGGAGGGGCCGCGGTTGCCCCCGCCCGCCCGTGCTAACGGATCGTCACCTCGCCCGGCTCGCGGTAGACCCACGCTCCCACGAGGGCCGCGATGACCAGCTCCCCGAAAGTCCACGCCACGGAGGTCGCAATCATCCGCCGGGGCAGAAGACCGAGATTCGCGTTGGCGATTCCCGCGGTCAGGTGCACGAAAACCCAGGCCGCGATTCCGGCGCGCAGAGCGGTGCCCGGCCCCGCCCCGTAGCGCGGCCGGATGGCGGCGTAGAGCCACACCACCGCGATGCCGAGGAGAAGGCTCCATCCGATCCAGACCGGGAGGGTCATAGGGCCGGGCTCCATCGTCTTGCCCGCGGCCTTCAGGGCCTCCTCCCAATTCGCCTTCAGGACGATTCCATTCAGAATGAACTCGGAGACGTTGATGACGACGCCCGCGAGGATTCCACCGAGGATGACGCGTGCCCAGTTGATTCGCATGCCTCCTCCTTAATTGACCGGAGAATAGCCGGGAAACGGGAAACGGAAAACGGAAGACGAGCGGCATTCTCTGTCAGCGCCTACCACCTGTCACCTGCCACCTGTCACCTGATGACGCTACGATAGCGCTCCTCGCGCCGATCCGACGCGGGGCGAGGAGGATCCTTGGCGGACCCGCAAAGCCGCGAGAGCCAGCCGCGAGGGAAATACCTGGCGACCCTGTCTCTCGGCGCCCTCGGCATCGTCTACGGCGACATCGGCACGAGCCCGCTCTACGCCCTCCGGGAGTGTTTCCACGGGCCTCACGGGATCGCGCCGACCTCGGGAAACGTGCTCGGCGTGCTCTCCCTTGTTTTCTGGTCGCTCGTGATCGTCATCTCGATCAAGTACCTCGTGTTCGTGATGCGCGCGGACAACCGCGGCGAGGGAGGCATCCTCGCCCTGATTTCGCTGATCCGCCCGCCCCGGCCCGACTCCCGGGGAGTCCGGTGGCTCCTCGTGCTGCTCGGGATTTTCGGAGCGGCGCTCCTCTACGGGGACGGGATCATCACGCCGGCGATCTCGGTGCTTTCGGCAGTCGAGGGGCTGCGCATCGCGACGCCGGTGTTCGAGCGCTTCGTCGAGCCGATCACGATCGTGATCCTGATCGGGCTCTTTCTCATTCAGAAGCGGGGCACGGGCGGCGTGGGGGCGATCTTCGGGCCCGCGATGCTTGTGTGGTTTGCGTGTATCGCCGTTCTCGGCGCGCACTCGGTCCTGGCGACCCCCGAGGTCCTCTACGCGGTCAATCCCATGCACGCGGTCCGGTTCTTCATCGCGGGCTCTGGCCGGGGGTTTCTCGTCCTCGGTGCGGTGTTTCTCGTCGTGACCGGCGGAGAGGCGCTCTATGCCGACATGGGGCACTTCGGAGCGCGGCCGATCCGCCTCGCGTGGTTTTCGCTCGTGCTCCCCGCCCTGCTGCTCAACTATTTCGGGCAGGGGGGACTCCTCCTCCGGGACCCTGCCGCCGCCCACAATCCCTTCTACCGGCTCGCGCCTCCCTGGGCGCTCTATCCGATGGTGGTCCTCTCCACGTTCGCGACGGTCATCGCCTCACAAGCGGTGATCTCCGGCGCCTTCTCGCTCACGCGGCAGGCCGTGCTGCTCGGCTACAGCCCCCGGGTGAAGATCGAGCACACGTCCGAGCGGGAGATCGGGCAGATCTACATGCCGTCGGTGAACTGGGCTCTCATGACGTTGACCATCGCGCTCGTCGTGGGGTTTCGCTCCTCGAGCAATCTCGCAGCCGCTTACGGAGTCGCCGTGACTACGACCATGGCGATCACGACTCTCCTGATGGGCGTCGTCGCGCGCGAGCGCTGGGGCTGGTCCGTGGCGGGAGCGACCGCGCTCGCGGCGATCTTTCTCGTTCCCGACCTCGCCTTCTTCGGAGCGAACATCATCAAGGTGCCGCACGGCGGCTGGTTTCCTCTGGTTGTGGCAGCGGTCGTCTTCGTCCTGATGACGACCTGGCGCCGGGGGCGGCAGATCCTGGACGCCCGGATGCAGGAGGATCTGCTCTTGACGAAAGATTTCCTGAAGCAAGCGGCCGGGTCGAAGGTTGCGCGCGTACCGGGAACGGCGATCTACATGTCCCGAACACCCGACCGCACTCCGCCCGCTCTCCTTCGAAACCTGAAGCACAACTGCGTTCTGCACGAGTGCATCGTGTTCCTGACGGTCCTGACCGAAGACCAGCCCCGTGTCGGGCAGACGCGGCGGGTGGAAGTCGGAAACCCCGGAAGCGGGATCTTCAGCGTGGTGGCGCGATACGGCTTCCTGGAAGACGCCAACATTCCGGAGCTGCTCGCGGGCATCGACGTCCCGGGGCTCGACTTCGCCGCCGAGTCGACGAGCTTTTTCCTGGGCAAGGAGACGATCTTCGCCACAAAACGGCCGGGAATGGCCATGTGGCGGGAGCGCCTGTTCGCGTTCCTTTCGCGCAACGCGCGCAGCGCGACGCACTTCTTCTGCCTGCCGCCGGATCGCGTGGTCGAGCTCGGCGCGCAGATCGAGATCTGAGAAAAGGAGCTGTCAGCTATCAGCCCGAACTGATGACTGATAACTGACAACTGACGACTTCTATTTGGTGTAAGAAATAGAGATGGAACCGGAAGGAATCGAAGTCGACCCCCGGCTCGAGTTCGCGGCCACGATCCCGTCGCGGTGCTATTCGGACGCCGGGTATCTCGAGCGTGAGCGGCTGCGGGTGTTCGGCCGAACCTGGCAGCTCGTCGGGCGCTGCGAACAGGTCGCGCAGCCGGGGTCGTACTTCACGGCCGACGTCGCCGGGGAGCCCATCCTCGTCGTGCGCGGCCAGGACGGAGTCCTGCGGGCGCTGTCGAACGTGTGCCGCCATCGGGCCGGCCCGGTTGCGGCGGGAGAGGGCACCTGTCGGGCGTTTCGTTGCGGCTACCACGGGTGGAGCTACGGGCTCGACGGCCGGATCCTCGCGACGCCGGAGTTTGCCGGGGTCCAGGACTTCCGCATCGAGGAGCACCCGCTTCCGGCCTTCCGGGTCGAGACGTGGCTCGGCCTCGTCTTCGTGAACCTCGAGCCCGGCGCGGCCTCCTTCGCGGAGACCCTCGAAGACCTTCCGGCGGCCCTCGCCTCCGCGGATCTGGAATCTCTCCGTCTTGCGCACCGCAAGGCCTGGACGGTCGGCTGCAACTGGAAGGTCTACGTCGACAACTACCTCGAGGGGTACCACATCCCGATCGTCCACCCGGGGCTCTTCCAGGAGCTCGACTACGCGCGCTACGTGACGGAGACGAAAGCGCTCTACTCGGAGCAGCACGCGCCGATCCGGAAGACGGCGACCGGCCGGCTCGGGCCGGGTGGCGACGGCGCCGAGGCCCGCTACTACTGGATCTTTCCGAACCTCATGCTGAACGTGTATTCCGACAACTTCTCGACCAATCTGATCCTGCCGGACGGGGTAAACCGCACCGTGACGCTCTTCGAGTGGTTTTTTCGCGAACCCGATCGGCCCGACGTGCAGGAGCAGATCCGCCGGACCGTCGATTTTTCCGACGAGGTTCAGCTCCAGGACATCGCGATCTGCGAGGCGGTCCAGAAAGGGCTCTCCTCGCGCACCTACGACCGCGGGCGCTACTCGGTGCGCCGCGAGAATGGCGTCCACCACTTCCACACGCTGTATGCGAAGTGGCTGGAGTCCATCGAAGGACGGCAAACGGACGATTCGGTGTAACGTCGGCCGCGGCGTTCGCTCCGCGAACAGGCGGCCGAGAGAGCGCTTCGCTTAGGACAATGCGGGGAACCGAGCGGGGGTTTACCTCGCTGGTTTCCGGGCCGTAGGGGCGGCCCTCGCGGCCGCCCGGGCGGGGACAAGCCCCGCCCCTACGGCCGATCTCGATTCCGGAATCACCCGATCACCCGATGGGCGTGATCCCATAGGATCACGCCATGACTCCCCGCGAAAGCGAACGCCGGCTCGCCCTGCTCAAGGCCGCCTT
>DATNMZ010000251.1:0-3288 GCA_035602095.1 Thermoanaerobaculia bacterium | reverse complement strand
GTCGCGGAGGCGGATCCTCGAGAGGCGGCGGACCTGCCACGCGCGATCGCCGTCCGTGTGATCGAGTCGGTGGGCGTCGAGGCGGATTATGTCGTCGTCGTTGCCCCCGGCGCGCTTCCCCGGACCTCGAGCGGCAAGTTGCAGCGGTCGCGCACCCGCGAGCTCTTTCTCTCCGGAGTGCTGCCGGTTCTCGCCGGGAAGGGCCTGGATGCCTTTCCCGAAGACGCGTCCCCGCTCGCCGCCGCGGCGGCTCGACCGCGGAACGGGTTGACCGAGCTGCCGGGTTAGGAGAGAGCGCCGCCGCCATGTCGACCCAGGACCAGATCGCCGTTTCGTACGACGTCTCCAACGAGTTCTTCGCCCTCTGGCTCGACCGGCGCATGAACTATTCGTGCGCGCTCTTCGAGGGGACCAACGACCTCGAACAGGCGCAGGTCAACAAGCTGCGCTATTTCCACGATGGGACCCGGCTCGGACCCGGGAAGCGCGTTCTCGACATCGGTTGCGGCTGGGGAGCGAACCTGGAGTTCCTGGCGCGGGACATGGGTCTCACGGACCTGACGGGGATCACACTGTCCCGGGCGCAGTTCTCCGCCATCGAAGAGAAGCGCATTCCCGGGGTCAAAGTCGAGTGCATCTCGTACAAGGAGTATCAGCCGGAACGTCTGTTCGACGCGGCGATCTCGATCGGGATGTTCGAGCACATCGCGACGCCGGAGGAAGCGCGCGCCGGAAGGCACACGGCAATCTACCGCGATTACTTCCGCCGCGTCTGGAGCTGGACGAAGCCTGGCTCTTGGTTCGGGCTCCAGAGCGTGATCGGAGACCGCGTCCCTCGCAACTCGACGGACCTGCGGGAGATCGCGCACGCCACTTACACCATCTTTCCCGGTGCGATCACCCCGCGGCTGGAGGCGATCCTGACTTCGACGAGCCCGTACTGGGAGGTGGTCGAGGTAAAGACCCGGCGCGAGCACTACGAGAAGACCGCCGCCGAGTGGCTGCGCCGGCTAAAATCCCACGAACGGGAGATCCGCGAGCGTTGGGGCGGCGACCGATTCGAAGAGTACGAGCGGTATCTGGCTGCGTGCGTGATGGCGTTCGCGAAGGGGTACCAGTCGCTCGTGCAGATGCTTCTGCGGAGAATCGATTGATTGCGTTGCGAGGAGAATTATGAACGACGCAGAGATCCAGAAGCTGATCGGAGAGGCGTTGGCGTTCGCCGTGCCGCGCCTCGCCGGCGCCGCTCTTTCTTCGAAAGACACGATGGCGGAGCTCGGGATCAACTCGATATCGGTTCTGGAGACCGTCGGATACCTCGAGGACAAGCTGGGAGTCCGATTTCCCGACAGCGAGCTGGCGCAGCTCAATACGATAGGGGGTCTGAGCGATCTGATTCGCGCCCACGCCGTGGCGACACAGCCGGGCGCCGAGACCATGAGGAGACGGGCATGAGCATTTCCATAGCGCAGCGGGAACGGGCTTACCGGGCCTACAACGAGTTCTTCGACCTCGCCGAACGGAAGCGGCGGTGGCATCCTTTCAACGACGTACCCTGGGAAAAGATGGACAGGGAGAAGAACTCCGAGGAGGTCGCGATTTGCCTCGAGACGTTCTGCGGCGTGGAGCTGTACGTCCCCGACTACACGGCGAACGGCTTCAACCTCACCCGGAACATTTTCGGGCACGCATGGTTCCAGGCAAACTGGGGTTATGAGGAGTCCAAGCACGGCCTCGTCTTCCGCGAGTATCTGATCCAGTCCGGCCTGCGGACGCTCGAGCAGTACTACGCGTTCGAAGACAAGATCTTCGGACAGGTCTGGAAGCTTCCGTTCCACACGCGCCGCCAGATGACGTGCTACGGAGCGCTCCAGGAAGCGGCGACTTTCCTGATCTACCAGACGCAGAAGGAAAAGGCGAAGCGCGAGGGAGCCGAGCTTCTGGAGAAGATCTTCTTCTTCATCAGCCGCGACGAGGCGGCCCATCACGGCTTCTACCGCAAGGTGCTTCAGCTCGAAATGGAAGACGATCGCGCCGGGACGATCGACGACCTCGCGCATGTGGTCGCGAACTTCCAAATGCCGGGCGTTGGCCTCATCCCGGAGTACGACGAGCGGCTGAAGGTCGCCGGGGTCGGGATCTCCTCCGACCACTTCCTGCAGCAGGGCATTTTCCCGCTGCTGAAGGTGCTCGGGACGGATCGCCGCGAGCTGATCGCCTCGCTCCAGAAGAGTCGGATGGCGGCGGCCGCGGCGCGCGCGGAAGCCGAGCCTTCGCAGGACGCCCCCGACCTCGCTCCGGTCCAGGCCTGACCCGCGGCGCGGAGGGAACGGGATGGCCGCGGTCCCGGGCGAGCCGATCGAATTTGCGGCTTCGGATGGCCGGCGGCTGGCCGGTCGCTGGTGGCAGGGAGCGCGGGCATCTGAGCGCACGGCGCTCTTTCTCCCGGGAATCGCCGCGCCGCAGCAATACCTTCGCTGGTTCGCGGGCCACCTCGCAGGTTGCGGCTGGGGCGTGCTCACGTTCGACTATCGCAGCGTCGGCGGGTCGCGGGAGGGCGCCGACGAGTCGGCGACGCTCGACGACTGGACGAACCTCGACCTTCCCGCCGCGTCCGCGGAGGCGATCCGCCGCGGGGGTGCCGCACGCCTGATCGCTCTGGCGCACAGCATCGGGGGGCAGCTCCTCGGGCAGAGTCCCGCTCTGCCGACCTTCCGGGCGGCGCTTTTGATTTCCGCGCAACGTGGGATGCCGCGGCTCTACTCGAGAAAGGCGTACCTGCAGGTCCTCTACGCCTACACGGTGTTCCCTCTCCTGATCCGCCTGACCGGATCTCTCCCGGTGTCGCGATTCACACTGCCGGAGCACTGCTCCGGCCGCGCGCTCCTCCAGTGGGTTCGCTGGGGAAAGACGGGAGTCTTCACCAGCGAGCAGGGGGAAAACCTCGAGCCCCGGTACGCGCGCTTTACGGGACCTCTCATCGCGCTGACGGTCGCCGACGACGCGGACTTCGCTCCCGCTCCCGCGGTCGAGGCGTTGACGCGGCTGTACACCGGCGCCCGGGTGAGCCGCGGGACGCTCGTCCCCGCCGACTACGGCCTGCCGCGTCTCGGTCACTTCGGCTTCTTCCACCCGCGCGCTCCGAAGGCCCTCTGGGAGAAGGCGGAGACGTGGCTCGAGGAGTTAGACGGCGTCTCTTCCGGCGGCTGAGGCGGTGGCGATACAGCCAGGTAGTTGTCAGTCGTCAGTCGTCAGTTTTCAGTCCCGGGGGCGCGCCCTCACGGAACC
>DATNMZ010000250.1:0-4534 GCA_035602095.1 Thermoanaerobaculia bacterium | reverse complement strand
CCTCCAATTCGTGGGAGAGCACGGGCGACGGGACGGGGCTGGCTTACGAGGCCGGCGCTCAGCTCCAGGACATGGAGTTCGTGCAGTTCCACCCGACCGGCATGGTCTGGCCGCCGGGAGTCCAGGGAATTCTCGTCACGGAGGCCGTACGCGGCGAGGGGGGAATGCTCACGAACAAGCTCGGCGAGCGGTTCATGAAGCGCTACGACCCCGAGAGGATGGACCTTTCGACGCGCGATGTTGTCGCGCGGGCGATCTACACGGAAGTGCGGGAAGGGCGCGGCACCGAGCACGGCGGCGCCTACCTGGACATCTCGCACAAGCCGGCCGAAACCGTCAAGAGGAAGCTCCCCAGCATGTACCACCAGTTCCTGGAGCTGGCGGACGTTGACATCACGAAGGGACCGATGGAAGTCGGCCCGACCTGTCACTACATGATGGGCGGTGTGCGCGTGGACGCCGAGACCGCCGCGTCGACCGTGCCCGGCCTCTTCGCCGCGGGGGAGGCGGCCGCGGGTCTGCACGGCGCCAACCGCCTGGGCGGGAACTCGCTCTCCGACCTTCTCGTCTTCGGCCGCCGCGCGGGACTCGCCGCCGCCGAGAGCGCCGGCCGCGCCCGCTCGGTCTCGATCGATCCCGTTCAGATCGAGGAGGCCGCCCGGGAAATGCTCGAGCCCTTCGAGCGCCCCGAGGGCGAAAGTCCTTACGACATTCACCGGGATCTGCAGGAAAAGATGCAGAGCCTGGTCGGTATCTTCCGCGTCGAGGAGGACCTGAAGCGGGCGCTCGAGGAGATCGCGGCGCTGAAGAAGCGCGCCGCGCGCGTCCGCGTGGAAGGCTCCCGCCTCTTCAACCCGGGCTGGCACCTCGCGCGCGATTTGAAAACGATGCTCACCGTCACCGAGGCGGTGACTCGGAGCGCCCTCGCGCGCCTGGAAAGCCGCGGCGCGCACAGCCGCATCGACTATCCGAACCCGGACCCCGCCTGGGGAAAGAAGAACAACGTCATCGTTCGAAAGGCGGACACCATGACGCTGACTCAAACGCCCGTCGCCGAATTGCCGGAGGCGATGAAGCAAATGCTGGCGGAGCAATCCCCATGACCGACGCGATCCTGAAGGTCTTCCGCGGCGGGCCCGAAGGCGGGGACACCGTCGAGTACCGTTTGCCGGTCGCGCCCGGCATGGTCGTCCTGGACGCCCTCCACTACATCCAGGGGCACTTCGCGCCCGATCTGGCGGTGCGCTGGAACTGCAAGGCCGGCAAGTGCGGGTCCTGCTCGGCCGAGGTCAACGGCCGCCCGCGCTTGACCTGCAAGACGCGTCTGGACTCGCTCCCTTTGGAGAAACCCATCACGGTTTTTCCGATGAAAGCCTTTCCGATCATCAAGGACCTCGTCACGGACGTCTCCTGGAACTATCGGGTCAACGAGAAGATCCCGCCCTTCGCCCCGCGCCCCGGCGCCGCCTGGAAGATGTTTCAGGGAGACCTCGACCGCGTGCAGGAGTTTCGCAAGTGCATCGAGTGCTTCCTCTGCCAGAACGTCTGCCACGTCCTGCGCGATCACGATCAGAAGGAGGCGTTCGGCGGCCCGCGCTTCTTCGTGCGAGTCGCGGCGCTGGAGATGCATCCGCTCGACGGCGTCTCCCGCACTTCCCTCCTCAAGGACCAGCTCGGCATCGGCCTGTGCAACATCACGAAGTGCTGCACGGAAGTGTGCCCGGAGGACATCCACATCACGGACAACGCGATCATCCCCTTGAAGGAGCGCGTCGTGGACGACTTCTACGACCCGCTGCGATGGCTCGGGAACAAGCTCCGGGGCAAGGATCGCAAGGCCTGACCCGCACGGGAAGGAGATCTCATGGAGCTGAAGCTCAAATCGATTTCGAAGGGAGGAATCCCGGAGGCGCTCTCCAAGGCGGAGCTTTATCGCAACTTGAACGAACCGGGCGAGGCCGAGTCGATTTGCCGCGACATTCTTTCCGTCGAGTCGGACAACCAGCTCGCGCTGCGGCTCCTGGCTCTCGCGATCACCGACCAGTTCACCGGCGCCGCCTCGGACCGCTACGCGGAGGCGGAGGCCGTTTTTCAGACGCTCCGGAATCCTTACGAGCGGATCTACTACACCGGCATCGCGCACGAGAGACGAGCCAAGGCGCTGCTCCAGTCGGGCGCCCGTCCTCACACGTTGGTGGTTATCTTCGAGCAGGCGATGAGCTGCTTCGAACACGCAGAGAAGATCCGCCCCCAGGGCAACGATGACGCCATTCTGCGCTGGAACCGCTGCGTGCGACTCTTGCAGAGCCGCTCCGCCTCCGAATGGCAACGGGAGCTGGAAGCCTTCGACGCGAGCGACAGCCCGCCGGTCTAGGTATCGACGCTGTCCCGGGGTTCGCCCGCGAGGCTCACCATGTTGCGGCCGCCATCTTTCGAGCGATAGAGCGCGCGGTCGGCGGCTCCGTAGAGCTCGGCGACGGTCGTGACGTCGGGACCGAGCGCCGCGACGCCGAAGGAACAGGTCACCCGGAAGAGGGTGCCCGCGTGCGCGAACTCGTGCCGGCCGATCCGGGAGCGCACGCGCTCGGCGAGAAGATGCGAGCCTTCCGCATCGGCTTCCGGCGACAGGATGGCGAACTCTTCGCCGCCCACGCGGGCGAACAGCTGCTCCCGGCGCAGGAACCGCTTCGTCAGGTGGACGATCCGTTTGAGGACGAAATCTCCGCAGAGGTGGCCGTGCGTATCGTTGACGACTTTGAAACGGTCCACGTCGAAGAGGATCATGGACAGCGGCCGGCTGTAACGCCGCGCGCGGCCGAGCTCGCGCTCCGCCTCCTCCTCGAACCGACGCTTGTTCGCGATCTGAGTCAACCCGTCCAGGATGACGAGCTCGTGAATCGCCTGGTGGTAGGCGTTCTCGATGTCGCGATCCTGCAGGAACTTGAAATGCGCGCCGCCGGCCTGGAACCGGTCACCGCTCTTCAAGGCTCGCGGCTCCGAGATTCGAACGTCGTTGACGTAGGTTCCATTCGTGCTGCCCAGATCTTCGAGGACGACCGACTCCGAGCCGTAGGTGAGCCGGCAGTGCTGGCGCGAGAGCGAGTTCACTTCCGGCAGGCTGATGTCGGCGGACGTCCCGCGGCCGAGGACCATGGAGGACTGGGAGAGGAGCCGGTAGCGGGCTCCGAGCGACTGGTTCAGGGGGTGCGCGATCAGGAGGAGGCTGGCTTCGAGTCCCGGGTCCCCCGCGGGCAGAGGGACCGAGTGAACGAACGTCACCTCCGAATCGGACGTGTCGGGCGCTTCGAGCAATGGGATCGACGCAAGCGCGTCCTTCTCCGTGCGAAGCGCGTTCTTCTCCGCGCCCATGTCGATCCGGGCGGTCTCGTCCCGGGGCCCCCCGAAACGCGAGGCCTGGCCGCCCTTCGGGACCTCGGGGGGCCGGGGCGGATCGTCCGCCGAGCGGCCTCCCAAGACAGTTTTCCAGCGCACGATGAGCAGTTCTGTGGCAAGGGGCGAGCCAGCCCCCCAACAGCCGGAAAACCGTGCTCTGTCAGTGATTAAGGGCCGCGTCCGGCGGCCGGAGTGCTAAAAAACGTCGGTTGGGTGCCTCCGGGCACCCTCTTCCTGTCCATGAGCCTCGAACCGCCCGGCCGGCGCCGGAGCGGCGTAAACCTAGAAACTCACGCGGGCGCCCAGGCGCGCGGAGGTCGGCGGCGTCCGGAAAACGGGCTTTCGGTAGTTGGTGTTGACGGGTGTCGGCGACGCATTGTCGGACTCCTGAAACCCCCAGCGCTCATCCAGGAGCACCGGCCTCTGTGCGTTCAGGATGTTGAACACGTCGACGAGCAGGTTGACGGTCACCGGCCCGATCGCCAGCGGGAAGCCCAGGTGCAGGTCCGCTTCGTAATTGTCCGGGGTCCTGCCCTCCGCGCCTCTCTGCGTCAGGAAGAACTCGTACCGCGAGTAAGCGTCGGAATAGCCGTAGCGGGTCAAGGGAGTGCCCGTGCGGTAGTACGCGGCCAGGCCCACGGAGAGCTTCCACGGAGTGATGTAGACGCCCGAGACCTTGAACTGGTGCCTGCGGTCGTTCGAGAGCGGTCCGCGGTTCGTGATCTTCGAGAGGTCGCTCCCGTTCGTGAAGAAGTCGTAGTAGTCGTAGGCGGCGGAGATGTTCGGATCGTTGATGGTCGTCTGCGTGAAGGGGGAGTACTCGCCGTCGTAATTGCCATCGAGCTTCGAGTAGATGTACGACGCCATTGCCTGCCAGTTGTTCGAGAACCGTTTCGTGACGTCGAGCTGAACGCCCCGGTAGATCCGGATGGGCCGGGGCGCCGGGTACAACGTCGTGTAATCGAGGCCGAAGATCTGCCGCATGATCCCTTTGCCCGGATTCCCGATGCAATACGTTCCGTCGTTCTGGCAGAGGAAGTCCTCGATCACGTTTCCGTAGTCGCGGTAGATCCCCTTCACCCCGACGGCGACGTCCGTCACCACCTCCCGCTCGAAACCGACGATCGCCTCGGTCATGTAC
>DATNMZ010000249.1:0-2168 GCA_035602095.1 Thermoanaerobaculia bacterium | reverse complement strand
TGAGAGCCGGTCGCGAACCTCGGCCATCCATCCGGAAAGCGGCGGCGGAACGGAGCGCGGGTGAGACTCTCCCGGGGCCACTCGGGCTAGCCCGTGCTCGCCCGCGATCCTTCGGCCGCGGACTTCAAGTAGGCGTCGATGAACGGAGTGATCCCACCGTCTAAGACTTTGTCGGTGTCGCCGGTCTCGTAGCCGGTCCGGTGGTCCTTGACCATCCGGTACGGGTGAAGGACGTAAGACCGGATCTGGCTCCCCCACTCGATCGCCTTCTTCTCCCCGACCTTCTTCTCCTCGTCGGCGCGCCGCTCGTCGAGCGCCTTCTGGTACAGCCGGGCCCGGAGGACGCGCATCGCGGTCTCGCGGTTGCGCCCCTGGCTGCGCTCGTTCTGGCAGGTGACGACGATGCCGGTGGGAAGGTGCGTGATGCGGACCGCCGAATCCGTCACGTTGACGTGCTGTCCCCCGGCCCCGCTCGACCGGTAGGTGTCGACTCGAAGATCCTTGTCGAGGATTTCGATGTCGATGGTCTCGTCGATCTCGGGCGAGACGTAGACGGAGGCGAAGGACGTGTGGCGGCGTTGCGCGGAGTCGTAGGGAGAAATCCGCACGAGGCGGTGAACGCCCATCTCGCCCTTCAGGTAACCATAGGCGTGGTCGCCGACGACGTGGAGCGTGGCGCTCTTCAATCCGGCCTCCTCTCCGTCCTGCCGGTCGATCAGCTCCGCCTTCCAGCCGCGGGATTCCGCAAAGCGCATGTACATCCGAAGAAGCATCTCCGCCCAGTCCTGGGATTCCGTCCCTCCGGCGCCGGCGTGGATCATCATCCAGGCGTTCGCCTCGTCTTCCGGGTTTCCCATCTTGACCGACAACTCGAGCTCGTCCGCGAACGACTCCGCCTTGCGCAGGGTCTCGCGCGCGTCGGCGTCGCCCGGTTCTCCTTCGCGCAGAAGTTCCGCGAAGGTCTCGAGCTCGTCGCGCAACTCGTCGAGCTTTGCCGCCGTCGCGATCCGCCGCTCGTGCGCGCGCGCCTGCCGCAGGATGTCCTGGGCCTCCTCGGGCCGCGACCAGAAGTCCGGAGCGCCGGTCTTCTCCTTCAGGCCATCGAGCGCGCTCCGCGCGGCGTCGAGATCAAAGGTAGCCCCGAAGCGACCGCAGCCGCTCCGAGGCGCCCGTCAACGAAGCGATCAAGTCGTCGCGTTGGGTCATGCCGTCTCTCCGTCGAGCGCCGCGGGGCGCGGGGTCCGCGCCGGGCGCTCGCGCCGCCAGCGGGCGAGGCCGAAGAGTAGCACGGCCCCCGCGCCGGCGTCCGCCGCCGGGACGAGCGCGTGCCCCCATCGTGTCCACACCGTCCGCCCGGTCTCGAGCGTGACGTTCCCGGCGAGAGTCTCCGCGCGGCCGGAGGCGACTTCTCCGACGATCCTCCCGCGGGAGTCGACGATCCCGGAAACGCCGGTGATCGCCGCCCGGACCAGGTATCGCCCGTTCTCGACGGCGCGCAGAAGCGCTCCCGCGAAATGCTGCTCCTGGGCTCCCCCGCGCCCGTACCAGGAGTCGTTGGAGATCGTCGCGAGAAGGTTGGCGCCGTCGACCGTCTGCCGGCGCGACAGCGGGGGATAGAGGATCTCGTAGCAGATTCCCACGCCGACCGCGAGCCGGCCGGCGCGGAGCACGACCGGCTCGGCTGCCGGCGTGAATTCCCCGATCTCCTGCGAGATCTGGCGCGCGAAGAAGAAGAGGCGCGGGAGCGGGACGTATTCTCCGAACGGGACGAGGTGCACCTTGCGGTACGTGCCGGGTACCACTCCGTCCGGCGTCACGATCCGGGCCGCGTTCCAGGCGCGGCCGTCCGGCGCGGTCGTCACGTCGTTGAACAGGATCGCGCATCCGCAGGCCCGCGAGAGCCTCGTCAAGTCCTCGCGCAAGCGGGAGCTCTGTTCCCAGTACAGCGGGAAGGCCGACTCCGGAAAGACGATCAGGTCGGCGCCCGCGCGCGCCGCCTCGGCGCCTTGCGCCAAGACCGCCCGGTATCCGGCCGCCCTCCCCTCCGGTGTGCGCCGGTCTTCCTCCCGGATGTTCGGCTGCAGGAGGCGGACTCGCAGCGAGCGCTCCGGCCCCGGCGCAGGCTCCGGCGCCAGACGGAGGACACCGAAGGCTCCGAGGGCGAGCAC
>DATNMZ010000248.1:0-2616 GCA_035602095.1 Thermoanaerobaculia bacterium | reverse complement strand
CGACCTCTTCGCCTGGCTGATCGATTCGATCCACCTTCGGATGCGCGAGGCGGTCGACGCGGCCGACGGCCCGGTCGAGAAGGTCCGCGCTCTCGTCGCGTTGATCTTCCCCTCGCCGTCGAAGAATCGCGCGTTCTTCCGCGCGTACGTCGATTTCTGCGGGCTCGCCGCCCGGCGCGAATCGTTCCGGGAGATCCACGAGCGCTTCTACGCCGGCTGCCGGGAGATCGACCGCGGGATCGTGGAAGAGGGGATCTCCCGGGGCCTCTTCCTCGCGCGAGATGCCGGCGAGACGGCGTCGGCGCTGCGCGCGATCTTCGACGGGCTCATGCTCCAGTGGCTCGCGGAAAAGGACCCGGAGTCCTGCTTCGCGGCCTACCGGGAGCGCTGCGAGCGCGAGATTCTCCATTACCTGCTGCCTCGCGACGCGGACTCCGCTCCGGAGGCAGAGAGGAAGGCCGCGAAGTCCTGAGACTCCGAAAAACGCCATTCGGAGGCCCCGGAGACGCCCGTCCCGCCGTCCATCCGTCGCCCCGGAGGTAGAATTCCTCCCCCGATGACAGCAGAGGCGCGACCCTCCTATCCGACGACCGTCCTTCTCGCCGCCCCGCGCGGGTTCTGCGCCGGGGTCGTGCGCGCCATCGACATCGTCGATCTCGCCCTGGCGGCGGTGGGCGGCCCGCTCTACGTCCGCAAGGAGATCGTCCACAACAGCCATGTCGTCGCCGGTTTCGAGGCCCGAGGGGTGCGTTTCGTTGACGAGCTGGCGGAGGTGCCGGACGGGCAGACGGTGATCTTTTCCGCCCACGGGGTCTCGCCCCAGGTGAGGGCCGACGCGGCGGCCCGGCGGCTGACGGTCCTCGATGCCACCTGCCCGCTCGTGACGAAGGTCCATCTCGAGGCGATCCGCTTCGCGCGGCTGGGCTTCCGGATCATCCTGATCGGACACCCCAATCACGAGGAGGTCGAGGGCACGCTCGGCGAAGCCGCGTCCTGCATGACGCTCGTCTCCAGCGTCGAAGAGGCGGAAGCGGTGGACGTCGGTGAGTCCGATCGGGTCGCGTTCCTGACGCAGACCACCCTTTCCGTCGAGGACACGCGGCCGATCGTCGCGGCCCTGCACCGCCGCTTTCCGAACATCCAGGGGCCCGCGAAGGCGGACATCTGCTACGCCACGCAGAACCGCCAGCTCGCGGTCCGCGCGCTCGCGAAGGAAGCCCCGGTCATCCTGGTCGTGGGCTCCCGGAACTCTTCCAACTCGAACCGCCTCGTCGAAGAAGCTGAGCTCGCCGGCGCCCGCGCCTACCTCGTGGACGACGTCTCCGAGCTGGATCCGGCGTGGCTTGCCGGCGCGCCGGCCGTCGGCGTGACATCCGGCGCGTCGGCGCCCGATTTCCTGGTCGAGGCGATCGTCGACCGCCTCCGCGACCTGGGTGCGACCGACGTGCGCGAGGTGCGTGTCGTCTCCGAGGACGTCTTCTTCCCGCTCCCGCCGGAGCTCGCCGTGCTCCGGAAAGCGCGCGAGGCAGCCGTCCCCGCCGCGAAAGGGTAGAGGGCAGCCGGGATGGCCGGCCGCGAAACCGATTCGCCCGCTTCCGGGCTGCAGGCGGGGGAACTGCGAAACGCCGCCGGCAGACGCCTCGGCGGCAAGGTCGCATTCGTCACGGGAGCCTCCCGCGGGATCGGCGCCGCGATCGCGCGGCGTTTCGGCGCGGAAGGCGCGAAGGTCGCCCTCGCGGCCCGGGACCTGGCTCTATGCGAGAAGATCGCCTCGGAGATCCGGGCCGCCGGCGGAGAGGCCGTGGGCATCGAGTGCGACGTGACAATGCCGGTTTCGATCTCGAACGCCGTCGCCGCCGCCGTTGCGAAGTGGGCCCGGATCGACGTCCTCGTCAACGGCGCCGGGCTCGGCGGCCCGACCCCGCTCGACGATCCGGACGACTCGCGATGGAACTCGATCATCGCGACGAACCTGACCGCGGTCTTCCGCGTCACTCGCGAGGCCGCGCCGTTTCTTCCGCCCGGAGCCCGGATCGTGAACCTCTCTTCGGTGCTCGGGCGTTTCGGCGTCGCGGGTCTGTCCGCATACTCCGCCTCGAAACACGGCGTCATCGGATTGACGCGGTCCCTCGCCCTGGAGCTCGCCCCGCGGCGCATCACCGTCAACGCCATCTGTCCGGGCTGGGTCGAGACTGACATGGCGCGGGAGAGTTTCCGGAACATGGGCCGCGCCGCCGGAAAGAGTGTGGACGAAGCGCGCCAGTCGGCCGCGCAGATGGCGCCGCTCGGCCGCGTGCTCGATCCCGAAGAGGTCGCCGGCCTCGCCGCGTATCTGGCATCCGAGGACGCGAAGTCGGTCACAGGCCAGGCGATCGTCATCGACGGCGGGCAGGTAATGCCGTGAGTCAGGTGACAGGTGACCAGGTGGCGGGTGACAGGGGATACCGCAGCTAGGAACTGATAACTGATAACTGATGACTGAAGACTGACACCTGACGCCTGACACCTGGAGGTCACATGACCCGTACTGAGTTCCTCGAAGCCCTGGACCGTCTGGTCGACGAAAAGAATCTTCTGCGGCACCCCTTCTACCTCCTCTGGAACGAGGGGAAGCTC
>DATNMZ010000247.1:0-13391 GCA_035602095.1 Thermoanaerobaculia bacterium | reverse complement strand
CGGGATCCGCGTCGAGGGCGTCTCCCGGGACTTCGGAAGAGTCCGGGCCCTCGACCGCGTTTCGCTCGCCGTTCCTCGCGGGGAAATCTACGGCCTGCTCGGGCCGAACGGCTCCGGCAAGTCCACGCTCATCCGAATCCTCTGTGGGCTGCTCGCGCCGACGGAGGGAAGGGCGTGGGTCGACGGCCTCGACGTGGAAAAGGAGGGCGAGGCGGTCCGCGCCCGGATCGGATACGTCTCCCAAAGGTTCTCCCTCTACGAGGATCTGACCGTCCTCGAGAACCTCGACTTTTTCGCGTCCGTCTACGGCCTCCGCAACGCCGTACTCCGGGAGCGCCGGCAGTGGGCCATCGACCTGACCTCGATCGGCCCCTACACCGGCCGGCTGGCGGGCGAGCTCTCGGGCGGCTGGAAGCAGCGGCTGGCGCTCGCGGCCGCGCTCATGCACCGCCCGCGCGTTCTCTTCCTCGATGAGCCCACGGCGGGCATCGATCCCGTCGCCCGGCGCGAGCTCTGGAACCTTCTCTTCACCCTCGCCGCCGAGGGCGTCACGTTTTTCGTCACGACACACTACATGGATGAAGCCGAGCGCTGCGGCCGCGTCGCGTATCTCTACCTCTCGCGCATGCTCGTCGAGGGGACGCCCTCCGAGCTGACCCGGCTGCCGGAGATCACTCCGGCCGGGACCCGGCGCGTCGAGGCTGTTTGCGCGCACGGAGTCGCCGCGGTCATGGGTCTCGCGCGCGCCCTTCCGTACGTCGAAGACCTGACGATCTTCGGCAACGCGCTCCACGTGCTCGTCCAGGACGGCGTGCCGGACGCCCGGATCGCGGCCGACCTCGAGCGGGCGGCCGGCACAGCGGTCCACGTCCGGCCGATCGACGCTTCGCTCGAGGACGTCTTCGTGCGTCTGACAAAGCTCCAGCTCGACCGCCGCGGCGCGATTCCCGAGGCCGCGCCGGCCGCGCACGGGGCGGCATGAGGGGTTTCGTCCCGGTCCTCCGCAAGGAGGCGGTCCAGATGCTCCGCGACAAGGGGACTCTGCGACTCGCGCTCTTCATCCCCGCATTCCAGCTCGTGCTCTTCGGGCTGATCGACACGAACGTGCAGCACGTCCGGACGGTCGTGCTCGATCTCTCCCGCACCGCGGAGAGCCGTGCGCTCCTTCGCGACTTCACGAACACGAGCTCTTTCGACATCGTCGCCTACGCCCCCTCCCGCGCCGCCATGCGGAAAGAGATCGTGGCGGGCCGCGCGTCCATCGGAGTCGAGGTCCCTCCGGACTACGCGCGGCGCCGGTTGAACCGCGAGCCGGCCGACGTGCTCGTCCTGATCGACGGCTCGGATTCGACGATCGCTGGCCAGGCGCTCGCCGCTTCCAACGGCCTCTCGCTCGCGCAATCCCTGCCGGAGCTGCTCGCGCGAGCCGGAGTGAAGGACATCGCCGTCCGCGCCCACCCGCTCTTCCTCTTCAACCCGGACTCCCGCAGCGCGAACCTCTTGATCCCCGGGCTCGTGGCGATCCTCCTCACGTTCGCCGGAACCGTCCTCGCCGCCTATGCCATCGTCCGGGAGCGCGAGCGCGGGACGCTCGAACAGCTCATGGTCACGCCGGCCTCCCCGGTCGGTGTCGTGCTCGGCAAGCTCCTCCCGTACCTCGCCTTGGGCTTCCTCCAGCTGCTCTTGATCCTCGCGCTGATGACCTTCGTGTTCCGGGTGCCGATCCACGGCAGCCTCCCTCTCCTGCTGGCTCTCTCCGTGGTGTATCTCCTGGCGCTCCTCTCGATCGGGCTTCTCGTCTCCTCGCGCTCCAAGACTCAGATGGAGGCGACGCAGCTCTCCCAGATATTCCTGCTCCCCTCGATCATGCTCTCCGGGTACATTTTTCCGCTTTCGTCGCTGCCCGCGCCGCTGCGGTACGTCTCCCAGATCCTCCCCGCCACCCATTTCATCGCCATCGCCCGGGGGATCATCGTCCGCGGCGCCGGCTTCGTGGACCTGTGGCACAACGTCGCGGCGCTGCTCGCCATTGCCACCCTGCTCGTCGCCGGCAGCACGCGGGCATTCCGAAAGACGATCTCGTGAGGTCCGTGGTCCCTCGTCCCTGGTCCGTGACCCGGGTGTCCGTGGTTCCCTGGTCTGACGACTGACGACTCCTCCGGTAATAGAATGCCCCTTCGCGGCTCTGCGCCGCCCTTTGCGATCAAGGAGCACTCCATGCCTCTCTCCCCCGGCGACACCGCCCCCGACTTCACGCTCCCTTCCACAGTCGGTGAAAAGGTCTCCCTCTCCGATTTTCGGGGAAAGAAGAACGTTCTCCTGATGTTCTATCCGCTGGATTTTTCGCCCGTCTGCTCGATCGAGAACAAGCAGTGCGCGGAGATGCTGCCGAAACAGGGCGCCAGCGACGTGCAGGTGCTGGGCGTTTCCGTCGATTCGCTCTGGACGCACAAGGCGTTCGCCGCGGAGAACGGCATCCCCTATCCGCTTCTCGCCGACTTCAACCCGAAGGGAGAGGTCGCGAAAAAGTACGGCGTGTATCTCGAGGACAAGGGGATCGCGGCCCGGACGGCGTTCGTCATCGGCAAGGACGGGAAAATCAAAGATGTCATCGCGAGCGAGATCCCGGTCGCGCGGGACATCGAGAAGCTTCTCGCGAAGACCCGCGCCGCATGAGCGACACGTCGATAGCGGCGCCGCTCCGCGATCCGCGGAAACTCTCCGAGATCGCGGACAGCATGCGGCGCATCATCGAAGCCCTCGGCCTCGACCCCTCCGATCCGAATCTGGTGGAAACTCCGGAGCGGATCGCGAAGATGTACTTCGAGCTCTTCGCGGGGCTGGCGGAAGGAGCGGAGCCAAAGGTCACGCTCTTCCCGAACGACGAGCACTACACCGCGATGGTCATCGAGAAGGACATCCCCTTCTATTCGATGTGCTCGCATCACTTCATCCCCTTCTACGGGCACGCGCATCTCGCTTACATCCCGAACCAGAGGATCATCGGCTTGTCGAAGATGCCCCGGATCGTGGATTTCTACGCTCACCGCCCGCAGCTCCAGGAGCGTCTGACGGAGCAGGTGGCTCAGTTCCTGACCGACAGGCTCGCGCCCCAGGGAGTCATGGTGGTCGTCGAGGCGCGTCACCTGTGCGTCGAGATGCGAGGGATCAAGAAGCCCGGAGCGCTCACCGTGACCTCGGCGATTCGCGGGATCTTCTACAACCGGCCCGTCCGGGAGGAGTTTCTCGATCTCTTGAACCGCCGGGGCTAGGGGTTTTCGGCCGCGGCGTTCGCTTCGCGAACAGGCGGCCGAGAGAGCGCTTCGCTTAGAACAATGCGGGAAAAGACCTCGGCGCGACGGCGCTCATCGCCTCCTCGGCGCAGGCGCCGGCCGGCGCATCTCAAGGCGGGCAGCTCGCGGGTAAGCCGCAAGGGCTCCCCATATAAACTAAGGAAATCAGAGAGATTTTCCTAATAAAGAACGGAGTTTCCGCATCGCCTCGAGGCCATCGCGGGTCCGGACCCCGTGCCACGTCAGGTTCTCGCCGGCTAAGAAGAGCCGGATCCGGTCCCGGCCGAAGGTCTTTTCGAACGGCTCCGCGTGCTTTTCCGGCCGAAAGGGATACGGCTCGCTCGGGAAGAAGTGCACGTCCGCGCCCCGGGCGATGGAGTCCTCCGGAGTCACCGCCGGGTAGCGCTGCTCCTCGCGACCATAGACGTTGACGCCTCCGGCGAGCCGCAGAAGGTCCGACGCGTAGGTGTCGTCGGACACGGTCATCCACGGGTCTTTCCAGATCCAGCAGGCATAGAGGAACGGCGGAGGCTTCGGCGGTCTTTCCAACCGCGCGAGATCCTTCTCGATCGAGTCCGCGATCTGCTCCGCCGCGGCGGCGCTGCCGATCCGCTTCCCCCATCCCCGGATGGCCGGCGGCACCTCCGCGACGGCCTTCGGAAAGGTGACGTCCACTTCGATGCCGGCCCCTTCGAGCGCCTCGACGTCCTCGAGCCGGTTTTCCTCCTCGTTGGCGAAGACGAGATCGGGCTTCAGATCGAGAATGCGCGCGATGTCCGGATTCTTCGTCCCGCCGATCCGCGGGAGGCCCCAGAGAAGCCCCTCCGGGCGCACGCAGTACCGCGTCGCGCCGACCAGGCGCTTCCACGCTCCGAGCGCGACGAGCGTCTCCGTGATCGACGGGCAGAGCGAGACGAGCCGCCGGGGACCCTCCACTCGCAAAGTGTAGCGTCTCGCGCTCTCCGAGGCTCTCGGCGCTCCTTCCACCGTCCGGCTCGAGAACGGCCTCGCTCTAGCAGGCTGCTGAAAAATGGATGCGGGCGTCGTGTCCGGCCTTTTGCAGTCCGTCATGCAAGACGACTCCGGTCGGAGGACACTCCGGTCCTTGAAAGGGGGCGCGAGCAAAAGACCGTCCACCAGGCGGTTGCGGCGGCGCGGGGCCGTCTGCGGCGTTGCCGCTCCTCGACGATGCGACGGCATCGCCTGCGTCGCGTCGCCTTGCAGCCGACCCCGCGGCGCTCGCAACGCCGCCTCACACCCTTTTTCAGCAGCCTGCTAGCAATCAGCTGATAGCTGACAGCTGATTGCTCCCTCAGGCGCCTTCCGCCGCCGCCTTTCCCGCCTTCGACTGCGCGATGATCTTTTCCTGCGACGCGTGCGGCACTTCGGAGTAGTGCGAGAACTCCATGTGGAAGGTCCCGCGCCCCTGCGTGATCGACCGCAGCTGGGCGCCGTAAGTCAGCATCTCCGACATCGGGACCTGCGCCCGGATCACCGTGTCCTCCGATTCCGATTCCATCCCCTGAACATGGCCGCGGCGCGAGGAGAGATCGCCCATGAGGTCTCCGACGTATTCGTTCGGCGTCAAGACCTCGACGTTCATCACCGGCTCGAGAAGAGTCGGCCTTGCCTTCTCCATCGCTTCCTTGTACGCGAGCGCGCCGGCGATCTTGAACGCGAGCTCCGACGAATCGACGTCGTGATACTGCCCGTCGTAGAGCGTCACACGGAAATCGACCATCGGATATCCCGCGAGGAAGCCCTTGCGGCGGGCCTCCTGGATGCCCTTCTCGACGGCCGGGATGAAGTTTCGGGGGATCGAGCCTCCGTAGATGTCGTCCACGAACTCGAACTCCCGGCCGCGGGGAAGGGGTTCGACGCGGATGCGGCAATCGGCGAACTGGCCGTGCCCGCCGGACTGCTTCTTGTGGCGCCCGTGGGCTTCGGCCTTTCCCTTGATCGTCTCGCGGTAGGGCACTTTCGGCGGATGAAGGATCACTTCGACCCCGTAACGCTTCTTCAGACGCGCGACGGCGATCTCGACGTGCAACTGCGAGGCGCCGGCGAGGTGGAATTCCTTGGTCTCGTCGTCCCTCTGAAAGTGGAGCGACGGGTCCTCCTCGATGAGCTTGTGGAGAGCGGTCGAGATCTTGTCCTCGTCTCCCTTCGCCTTGGGCTCAATGGCATACGCGATGGACGCCTCCGGCACGGAAAGTTTGGGAAGGACGACGGGGTGGTCTTTGGCCGTCAACGTGTCCCCAGTCGTCGTCTCCTTCAGCTTCGCGACGGCCACGATGTCTCCGGCGTACGCCTGCGGCACGTTCACGTGCTCCTTGCCCTGGGGCAGAAAGAGGCCCGAGAACCGCTCCGGGACACCCCGGGTCGCGTTCCAGTACGTGCCGTCCGACTGGAAATGTCCGGAGCGGACGCGCAGGTAGGAGATCCGGCCGGCGAACGGATCGGAGACCGTCTTGAAGACCTGTGCGACCGCGGGGTCCTTCTCGTTCGTAAAGACGCGAGCGGGCTTTCCGTCCTTGCCGGCGGCCTCGACGGCAGCGCCCTCGGGTGACGGAAGGATCGCGACGCAGGCGTCGAGAATCCGGACGAGTCCGATTCCGAGAGCCGAGGAGGCGCAGAGCACGGGAAAGATCTTCCGCTCCGCGACCTCGGACTTGAGCCCCGGGAGGAGGTCCGCGGGCTCGAGCGTTCCCTGGGCGAAGAACTTCTCCATCAGGCCGTCCTCGCCTTCCGCGACCATCTCGACGAGTTGTTCGTGCTCGGCGCGGGCCTGCGCGGCGAGGTCCTCCGGGATGGGGCCGTCCACCCGCCGCCCATCCTGGTGGAGATGGCCTTCCATCCGGACGAGGTCCACGGTGCCGCGGAAGGAGCGCTCCTCCCCGATGGGGATCTGGAGCGACACGACGCCGCGGCCGAACCGTTTGCGCAGGGATTCCATGACGCGGTCGAAAGATGCGCGCTCGCGGTCCATGCGGTTGATCACGAAGAGGACGGGACGCTGGAACTCGGCGGCGAACTTCCAGGCCTTTTCCGTCTGCACCTCGACCCCGGACACCGCGTCCAGCACGATGATCACGGAGTCGGCGGCGGAGGCCGCGGAGCGGGCTTCCGGGGAGAAGATTCCGTACCCCGGGGCGTCGAGGAGGTTGATGCGAGTGTCGCGATGGAGGACGTGGGCGCAGGCGACGTTGATCGAAATGCGGCGCTCGATCTCCTCGCCGTCGAAATCCGTCGGGCAGGTCCCCTCCTCGATCTTCCCGGGACGGGTCGTCGCGCCGGCCGCGTAAAGGAGGCCCGCCACGAGCGTCGTCTTGCCCACCGTGTTGTGGCCGAGAACGGCGACATTTCGGAGCTCGGATGCCGAAAAGGTTTTCATGCCCGGGATTATATTCACCGGGGCGGAGCGTCCCGCTTCGCTGGAAGCTGCCCGGTCCGGCGCTGTTTTTCTCTGGAAAGGAGCCTTCGTGCGTCGCCATTCGACCGATCGAGACGTTCCGCGCGTCCAGGCGCGGTCACACCCGCCATGACCGTCTTGTCCTGCCTCGCGGTGGGCGTCGCGTTCCTGATCGCCGTCGCCCTGCTCCTGCTGGCCGGAATCGGGATCGGATGGATGCTTCCGGTCAAGCGGAGGCGGCGTCCCCCGGACGAGAGTTAGGACGTTCCGGGAGTCGATTCCGGCCCGTCCGACGGCCCGTCATTGACCCCCCCTGCCTACGAACGCTACAATTTCGCGAACTCGTCTTCTCACGGGAGGCGCGGTCGGGAGGATTTCGCCTTCGCCTTCGCGGGAAAGGAGCTTCTCCGAGCCGATGGGGGAAAAGGGAATCGCGGGAGCCCGGCTGACCAAGCTCGGCCGCTACGAGGTGTTGAGCGAGCTCGGCAAGGGCGCGATGGGAGTGGTGTACCTCGCCAAGGACCCCGTCATCGGCCGGATGGTGGCGATCAAGACCATCCGCGCCTCGAGCATGGGCGACGACGACGCCGAGTCCCGGGAGTTCCGGGAGCGCTTCACCCGGGAAGCGCAGACCGCAGGCATTCTTTCCCACCCCCACATCGTCACGATCCACGACATTGGCGAGGACCCCGAGACTCAGACGTCCTTTATTGCCATGGAATACATCGAGGGGAAGAACCTCAAGTCGCTTCTCGCGGAACGGGCGAACTTCTCCTACGACCAGATCGCCGAGATGATCGCCCAAGTGGCGGAGGCGATCGACTACGCGCATCGAAAGGGGATCATCCACCGCGACATCAAGCCGGCGAACATCATCATCACTACGGACGAAAAGGTAAAGATCACCGACTTCGGCATCGCGAAGGTCGCTTCGTCCAACTTGACGACGACGGGGCAATTTCTCGGCACCCCGAATTACATGTCTCCCGAGCAGGTGTCCGGGGCGCCGGTGGACGGGCGGAGCGACATCTTCTCTCTCGGGGTCGTCCTCTACGAGCTGTTGACGCATCGCAAGCCTTTCGTGGGAGAGAACCTGACGGCGATCTCCTACAAGATCGTGCACGAGGACTTCACTCCGCCCGCGGAGCTGTCGAGCGAAGTGCCAGCGGAGTTCAACCCGATCGTCGCCCGCGCGATGGCGAAGGACCCCTGGAACCGCTATCAGCGGGGGAAGGACTTCGCCCTGGCGCTCCACCAGCTCCGGGCGCACCTCGAGGAGCAGCGGGCCCTGCAGGACCTCGGTACGGTCGTCTCCGAGGCGGAGTTCATGCCCACGCTGAAGCTCGCGAACGTGGACCAGCTCCTGCTCGAAGGTGCGCTCGAGGCGCGCCACCGGGATCTCATGCAGTCCGGGCGCAGCACCGAGGTCGTGCCGCCGGTCCCGAGCGAGGACCCGGTGCAGGCGACACGTTCGATGACGATTCCCGAGATGGCGCCCGGGCCGCCGGGCGAAGCCTCCGGTTCGAAAGGCTCCTCGGCTTCCCGCGCCAGGCCTCGGGCGCCGGCCGCCGGTTCCGAGCCGGGCCCTTCCTCATCCGCTCGGGAGACAGTCGCGGGCGGTCCCTCGACGCCGGCGGCCGGTGAGCCCCCGCCTCGATCGGAGGCGCGCCGAGCGACGCGTCCCGCCAAGCTCGTCCGCACGGCCGGGGACGCTTCCACCCCGGCGCCCCTTCCGGTTCCCAAGGTGCGCGTCTCTCCGCCGAGGGACTCGACGGCCGAACGTCGCCCGCCGATCCTCGAGAGCCTCAAGCAGAAGGTGGCGGCGCTGTCGGCGCAGGACTGGAAGAAGCTCGGCAAATCCGAGGTCAATCCGAAGTGGGTCTGGCGCATCGTCGGGGGAGTTGTGCTGGTCGTCGGGCTGGTCGTCGGCGCCCTCGTTGTCTCGCGAGTTCTGGTCTCGAAGCCGACGGTCGCGCTCGACCCCGCACTCGAAAAGGAGACGAAGAGCCGGAAGCAGTCGCTCGAGGAGGGCAAGAGGCTCTTCGCGGCCGGCCGGTACGAGCAGAGCCTGGCGATCTTCCGCGAGCTCTTGAAGCGCAGCCCGAACAACGAGAAGGCGAGGGATTACGCTCGCATGTCGGAAAACGCGCTGCAGGGACGCCAGGAGGAGGCGCGCAAGAGCGCCGAGGCGGACAAGGCTCTTCAGGAAGCGCAGGCCGCCTTCAACGAGGGCAACTTCGAGCAGGCGAAAAAGCGCGCCGACGACACGCTGCTGCTCGACGGGGGCCGGGTCGAAGCGCAGCAGCTCCGCGAGCAGGCCGCCGCGAAGATCGCGGAGGCGGAGCTCGCCGCAGCCCGGAAGAAGTTGAAGCCGACGGTCGCGCCGGTACGCCGGGCCGCGGTGGGGCCGGCACTGCCGCCGGTCGCCCGACCTTTCGGCCCGCAGCCGATGGGCCCGTCCCCGCCGACCTCCGCGTCCACCACCGGGATGCTGCGCCTCCTCTTCGAATCGCCGCTTTCCGAGGGGCACGTGATGGTCGCGGTCAACGACCAGATTCTTCTCCGCAAGCAGTTCTCGTTCAAGAAGAAGGAGAGCAAACGCGGCACGGTGGACGAGTCGATCCCCGTCCGAGCCGGCGCCGCGGCCGTCAAGGTATGGCTCTCCGGTCCGGACATTCCCTCCTCCCTCCTGGCCACGGCGACCGCGCAGGTCGGCGGAGGAGAGACGCGCACGCTGCGGCTCGACTACGCAAACGGGCACCTCTCCGCCCGCGTCCAGTAGATCGAGGGCTCGGCACACTCAGCCAATCCGGTCCTGGCGGACCGCGGATAGCGGACAGCCACTCTCCTTGAACGGCGGCCCGCGAACGGATATAAAGCACGCTCTCTCGGGGCGTAGCGCAGCCTGGTAGCGCACCCGGTTCGGGACCGGGTGGTCGGAGGTTCAAATCCTCTCGCCCCGACCAATCCAGGAGTTACGGCGGCGCGCCGCGTCCGCGCCGAACCTCGGCCAGTCCGCGGTCCCGACCGTGCTCACCGGCGGGGGAGGAGTACCCTCCGAACGGCCGGAATCGGAGCTCTCCTCGGAACGAGAGTGAGACTCGTGGGAAGGGAGTTTGCGTTTCTTCCCGGCTGGCCCGGATTCTGGAAAACCGCTTGACTTGCGCCCTTTTAGCGCCTAGCATGCGCGCGTATGGGCCGATGGGCCGCTCCCGTGGCCAGGGGGCGACCGCGGTGGTTCCCTCGGCCTGATTTTTCGCATCGTTTTGACTCAGGGCGTAGGCAATTTGTCCTAATAAATTAAGGCAAAATATGAATCTAACGAAAAGACAGAAGGAGATTCTCGATTATCTCCGAAGTTACCGGAAGGAGCATGGGATCTCGCCCACCCAGCGAGAGATCTGCGAGAAGTTCCAGCTCTCCTCCTTCGGGACGGTCCAGAAGCACTTGAAGCGCCTGGAAGAAAAGGGCGCGCTCTCGCGGCAGTGGAACCGCAGCCGCGGCATCTCTCCCGCCTCCGAGGCCGCGGGCTCGCGTGAAGTTGCTCTCCTCGGAACCGTCGCCGCCGGACAACCCATCGAGCCTTTCCCGGACGAGGAGTCCATCGAAGTCCCCGCGTCCCTTCTCGGAAAGGGCGAGCACTTCGTCCTCCGGGTGCGCGGCGACTCCATGGTGGAGGACGGGATCCGCGATGGAGACTACGTGGTCGTCGCGCGACGCTCCAGCGCCCAGAACGGACAGACGGTGGTCGCGCTCGTGCGCGGCGAAGCGACGCTGAAGCGCTACTACTCCGAAGGGGCGCGCGTGCGCCTTCAGCCCGCCAACGCCGCCATGAAACCGATTCTGGAGAACGCGCGCGACGTGACGGTCCAGGGCGTCGTCACAGGACTCATCCGCGACTACACGAGCGCGTGAGCGGCTCGATCCGCGGCCGCTCCTCTCGGGCCTTCGAGTAGAATCGGCGGCCCGGGGCGACGTACCCAAGTGGTTAAGGGAGAGGTCTGCAAAACCTTTATTCGGCGGTTCGAATCCGCCCGTCGCCTCCAGCGAGACATCGACCGATGGCGCAACGCCGGTAAACCGCTTCTGCCCCGTTCCCGATCCGCAACTCCCGATGATCCTGCTACCATCTTCCGCGATGCCGGAGTGGCGGAATGGGTAGACGCACGGGACTTAAAATCCCGAGGGCCGAAAGGCCCGTGCCGGTTCGACTCCGGCCTCCGGTACCACGGCACACGGGGCGGTTGCGGGGGTTAGCGGCGCGCAGGATCGGCAGATGAGCAGCGCGCTGGCAAACGGCCTGGGCGAGCTCCAGGAGAGCATCGGTTACGCTTTTCGCGACCGGAACCTCCTCGTTCGCGCGATCACGCACAAGTCCTTCACGAACGAGCGCCGGGACCTTCCTTCTCCCAACAACGAGCGGCTCGAGTTCCTCGGGGACACCGTGCTCGGTTTCGTGGTGGGAGAGATCATTTACCGGAACTTCCCGAATCTCCAGGAGGGCGCGCTCTCCAAGATCAAGGCGCATCTCGTCTCCTCGGCGACGCTTTCGGCCAAGTCCCGAGAGCTCGGGATCGGAAGGTTTCTCCGGATGGGAACGGGGGAAGCGCGGTCCGGCGGTGCGGAGAAGCTGTCGTTGCTCGCCGACGGGTTCGAGGCGATCGTCGCCGCGATCTATCTCGACGGCGGTCTGCCGGCCGCTGGACAGTTCATCCAGCGCGTCTTTGCGCCGGACATCGCGGGCATCGACCTGGCGGACCTGTCTTTCCATGATTACAAGACGGCGCTGCAGGAGTCGGCGCAGGCTCTCGGGCTGCCGCTTCCCGACTATCGGATCGTCGACGAATACGGCCCCGACCACGAGAAGATCTTTGTCGTCGAGGTCTTCTGGGACGGTGAGACCTTTGCGCTCGGCAGCGGGCCTTCGAAGCGCGAAGCGCAGCGCAAGGCGGCAAAGGAAGCGCTCAAGAAGCTCGGGCGGTTGCCGGCCTGAAAGCCTGAAAGGTAGTCGTCAGTTATCAGTTATCAGTCATCAGTCGGCATCTGAACTGAGAACTGAAAACTGAGAACTGAAGACTCTTCAGGGCGCCTTCTCCATTCGAGCGAGAAACCGCTCGGCGTTCTCGAAGCCGACGAGCCTCAAGTCCCGCCGCTCCTGCCCGGCGGCGTCGAGAAAGACGATCGTCGGCACCCCCAGGATCGCGTACTTCGCCGACAGCGCGATGACCTCGGGCGAGGCGACCCGGGTCAGGTCGGCCTTGTAGAGAGCACGCTTCCGGAGGGCGTCCTGAACGCGCGGATCGGAGAACGTCTTTTCGTCCAGCTCCCGGCAGGGCGCGCACCAGGCCGCTGAAAAATCGATGACGGCCGGGCGTCCCGCGGCGGCCACGGCCTTCTCCGCATACGCTTGCCAGAGAGGCGCTTCCCCGGCGGCCGGGCGGCGCGGGAGAAAGAGAACCGCCGCGACCAGGAAGAGAAAGCCGACGCCCGCCCGCAGAGTGGGTCTCCAGGCTTTGACCTGGAGCGCGACGGCCAGGGCCGCCACCGCGAGAACGACCGGAAGCAGCCAGTCCGCGAGGGGCCGGGGAAGCGCGGGCCGGAGGAAATAGGCAGCCATGGCGATGAGGACCCAGCCGAAGACCTTCTTCACGGACTCCATCCACGCGCCGGCCCGGGGCAGTCGGGCGAGGCTGCCGGAGAACGCTCCGAGGAAGAGGTATGGCAGGCCGAGGCCGAGCGAGAGGACGAAGAAGAAGAGGAATCCGAGCCCCGCCTGCTGTCGTGCCGCGACGAAGGCGAGCAGCCCAAGCACGAAAGGACCGACACAGGGGGCGGCCACGACACCGACGAGCAGACCCATCGCATAGGCGCCGGCGACGCCCGACCGCGCGCCGGACTTCTGCAGGAGAGCGCTCGGCGGTTGCAGGTCGTAGAGGCCAAACATCGAAAGAGCGAGCGCGACGAGCACGGCCGCGACCCCGGCGAGGACCCAGGGCGACTGGAGCGCGGATCCGAATAGCCGGCCGGAGAGTCCAGCGGCGACGCCCAGGGCGGAGTACATCGTCGACATGCCGAGGACGTAGACCGCGGCCAGGCGGAAGACGCGCCGTCCATCTCCCGGCGCCTGGCCGGCGAAGAAGGAGAGCGTGAGCGGGATGACGGGGTACACGCAGGGCGTCAGGTTCAAGGCGAGCCCGCCCGCGAAGAGAAGGAGAAGAACGACCGGAAGACCGCGGCGGTTCAACTGATCCTCGAAGTCCTCCGAGGCGCCGGCGGCGCGGGTGTCGCGGGAGGCAGCCACCGCCGAGGGAGGAGCCGCCGAGAGCGGCACCGCGGCTCCGGCGAGAGGCGCCGCGGCCGCAGAAAGCGAGGCCGTGTCGGCGCGAAAAGGAATGGATGCGGGGGCGAGGCATTGCGTGTCGTTGCACGCCTGGAAATCCACCGTCCCCGACAGCGCGGCCGGGAGGCGCTCGCTCCAGGAGAATGGGATCTCGACGGTGAACGCGCCTTCGTAGACGGAAAGGGGCCTGTCGGCGAACGCGAATTTCTTCGACAGGCCCGCGGGATAGACGGGCGCGCCGGCCTTTACGCCGGGCGCCGGGTCGAGCTTTGCCGCCGTCGCGATCAGATACTCCTCGGAGGGGGTGTGGCTGTTGACGTGGTAGCCCGCCGCGATACGGGCATCG
>DATNMZ010000246.1:0-9775 GCA_035602095.1 Thermoanaerobaculia bacterium | reverse complement strand
CGAGCGTCATGAGGTTGATCGTCTGACCGGATACGGCGAGTCCGAGGAGCACGATCGCGACAGTGACCGGGATGGTCGCGACGGCGATCGCCGTGATTCGAAAGTCCCGCAGATAGAGGAAGAGGACGATGGCCGCGAGGGCGATTCCGATGAGTATCGCGTCCCGAACCCCGTTCACCGAATGGCGGATGAACTCCGCCTGGTCGTAGAACGTGGCCCATTTGACCCCGGCGGGCAGGAGATCCGGCCGTTGTTTCAGGAGTCCGTCCACCTGGCCCGCGATCGCGATCGTGCTCGCGGCCGGCTGTCGCACGATGTTGACGAGGATGGCGGGCCGGCGATCCGACGTCGTCCGGACGAACGACACGGCGTCCGCCGCGACGATCTCTCCCAGCTGACTCAACGGCGCCGCGACGCCTCCCTTCGGGGGGGGGATCGAGATCCGGCCGAGGCCATCGATCCCCTCCGGCTTCCCGGTGACGAGCGAGAGATAGAGCTCGTGGTTCGACTCGACGAGACCGGCGGAGCCGAGCACGTTGTTCTTCCGGATCGTGTCGATGACGTCGGCGGCCGACAGCTTCCGCGCCGCAAGCTTCTCGGGGTCGAGCCGAACCTGGAATTCGCGGAGCGCTCCTCCCTGCACCTGGACCTGCGCAACACCGGGGATCTGGATGAGCGCCGGCCTCAACTGAAAATCGGCGAGCTCGCGGAGGTCCGCCTGGGACATCGTGTCCGAAGTCAGGGCGTAGCCCAGGACAGGAAACACCGCCGTGTTCATCCACTCCGCGTCGATACGCAGATCGGGGGGCAGATCCGGTCTCGCCCTTGCGATCTCGGCCTGAACACGCTGCAACGCGAGCTGCATGTCGGTGCCCCAGGAGTACTCTGCGCCGATCTCGACCGAGCCTCGGGTGGTCGTGGAGATCACCCGCTCGATTCCGGGCACGCGCAGGATGGCTTCCTCCAGGGGCCGGGTCACGGCCGGGATCATCTGGGCGGCCGGCTCTTCCGCTCCCTCCGCGATGACCTTGACTCGGGGAAACGTGACGGTGGGGAAGATCGCGGAGGGAAGCCGGGCGGCGGTCCAGATTCCCCCGGCGCAAAGGACGATGATCAGAAGGAAGAGAGCTGCCGGCCGTTCCGACACGTGTCTCGAGAAACTCATCTCCCGGTCGATCTCCCGCTCGAGCCCGCAGGAGGCCGGCGAATCCCGGATCGCGCCGACAGCGCCGCCGCGAAGGCGATTGGCGCTCCGATCCGCACCCTCCTAGCTCTCGAGGACGAGGATCACGAACGAGCCCGGAACCATCGGAGGCCGGGGCCGCGGCGTCTGCGTCGTCGCCGGGGGCGGGGGTCCGTACTGCGCCGCCGGAACGAAGACCTTATGGGTCTTCTCGTCCAAGGCCATCGTCTTCCCGCGCTTCTGGGTCTCGACGGTCTGGGCGACGACGTACTTGTCCTTCCCGTCGGCCCGGACGATCGTGAGAGTCCCGTCGCCGTTGGAGCTGAAGGCCAGTCCGGTCTTGGGGTCGTAGGCGTTGGCGTCGACGCCTTCCCCGATCGGCACGGTGCTCAAGACCTTTCCGCTCGAGAAGTCCACGACGGCCATGAGCTTGTTGCTGCAGCCGACGAAGAGGCGCTTGTGTTCGCGGTCCATTGCCATGCCGGAAGGTTCCTCGCAGGGGGCGAGGGGCCACCGCTTCTCCACGGTCAGCTTGCGGGAGTCGATGACCGCGATCGCGCTCTTGTCCTCCAGGTTGACGAAGATCCTCCCCGCGCCGTCGGAGGTGGCGAACTCGGGCCTGCCCTCGAGCGCAACGGTCCCGGCCACCTGGCCCGTCGCCGCATCGATCGCGGTCGCGTTTGCGGTGCGGCCGTTGAAAGCAAAGACGCGGCCGGAGGCCGGGTCGTAAAGAATCGCGTCCGGGTTCTCTCCCGTGCTCTTGACCTCTCCGAGGGTCTTCAGCGTCTTCAGGTCGAAGATCGTGATCGTCGAGGCTCTTCCGTTGCTGGTGAAGCCGCGTCCAAGCTCGGGCGCAATCGCTATTCCGTGAACGCCTTCGGTATTCGGGATCTCTCCCACGACCGAGCCCGTGTCCGCATCGAGCACGATCACCCGTGTGGAGCGGCTGACGTAGAGGCGTCGCGCGGCGCTGTCCACGATCAGATAGTCCCAGCCTCCCTCTCCGCCGATCTCGATCTTCCGGGCGACGTGATACCGGGGCGGGGCCGCAGCCAGAGCGGTCGAGGCGACCAACGCCAGCGCGCAAGCGACAGACAGCAGAGTCACACGATGTCGCATCGAAGGGTCCTCCAAAAAGCCAGAATGTCTCACGAACACGACTGCGTTTCGATCCGGTGAGTCCGGCGGATCAGCTCTTCGGCTTCTTCTCCGCCTTCTCCTTTGCCTTCTCCGCGGCTTCCTTCTTCGGGCTCTCGTGCTTGCTGGAGAGCACCTTGCCGTTTCCCGCGTCCACCTGAACCTCCTGGACGCCCGATTTCCCGGACACGGCGATGTCGAAGGAGTACACGAGGCAGCCGTGTTCGGCCTCGAGCTCGACTTCCTTCACCGTCGCCTTCGAGCCGTCCTTGAACGTGGCGAGAGCGGCCGCCTGAGCGTCGCTCTGGGACACCTTCGCCAGAGAGGCAAGCTCCTCCTTCGTCGCCCCCTTCTTCGGATGAATCGTGCATTTCGGATCGGCGGCGGACGCCGAGGCCGCGATGGTCAGGAGCAGAACCGCGGACAAGCCGGCAATTCGTTTCATGCAAGCCTCCTTCTCCGGGGCGATCATACCGTCGGGATCTCGCGAATTTTGGTTCGGGGAGGATTTCCCGTTCCCGAAGCCGTGTTATAGGTTTCGTTCGAAAGAGGACAGCGGATGCGCCAGTCGGACGCCGGCCATCGGAAGCCTGCTCGCCACGCGGCGGCGCTCGGTCTCCTGCTTCTTTTCGCCGGAGCGATCTCGGAGCCCTCGCTGGCTCAGGAGGTGGACGCGCCGGATCCGGAGGTCCCTCGCGCGGGCGCCTTCTTTTCGCTTTCTTCTGTTCTGAAATCCGAGGTCCGCCGCTACTTTCTCGACGGCAAGAGCATCCTTTCCGCTCCGCTGCACTGGGACGGCGGCAGCTGGACGCAGGCAGCCGCCGCCGTCGCCTCCGTCGCCCTGCTGATGCGCGAGGATTCGCGCATCGATACGAGCTTCCAGCGCAATCGGTCCTCCCGAACGGATTCTTTTTCGCGCGCCGTCACGCCGCTCGGGTCCTACGCGGGAATCGGCCTCTCGGCCGCTTCTCTCGGCGCAGGGCTCCTGTTTCGGAACGCCGAGCTCCGGGACGTCGGACGCGACGCGGTCGAAGCCGAGATTCTCGCCGCGGGAATCGTCACGCCGATCCTGAAGAAAGCGGCGGGGCGCCTGCGCCCGAGCCAGGGAAGCGACGCGGACGAGTACCAGCCGCTATCGCGGGACCAGTCTTTTCCGTCCGGGCATTCGACCGAAGCGTTCGCGGTCGCTTCGGTCGTCGCCGCTCGATCGAACGGATGGGCGGTCCCCGCGCTCGCGTACGCGCTCGCGAGCGGCGTCGCGCTCGCTCGGATGAACGATCGCGCTCACTTCGCGTCGGATGTGGTGGCCGGGGCAATCATCGGGACGGCCATCGGGCACAGCGTCGTTCACCGGCACTCGAGTGACAGCGGGAAGGCTGCGGCGTGGAACCTCGTGCCCATCCCGGCTCGCCGGGGCGCAGGAATCGGAATTCGCATCGAAACCGGAGACCGCCGATAGGATTTGGCGCGCTACCGCGTCCTCCAAAGGAGCCACCATGCACTTCACGCATCTCCTCCGGCTCGTCTCGAACCGAGACGCCGCGGTGCTCCCGGGGAAAAGCAAAGATCCGAACTGGCCGGGATGGATCCCGGTTCAGTCGTTCGGGGTGGCAAATCGGGGCGTTGCGATCGGTTCTTCCGGAGCGTCAAAGACACCGGAAAGCCCGGCGTTCCCGGGACAGGAGTATTACTTCGTGGTGAACTCGGACGATGTCGACATTCATGCCTTGCATCGATGGTTCCTCAACGGCGAGCCCGTATCGGCAAAGCTGAGCGCCGTCCCCGCTGCCGTGGGAGAAGAGGGATTTCAGTTCTATTTCGAGGGAGCGCTGATTTCCTCCCTCCAGATGAGAGTCGACGCAACCTATTTTTCGCTCAGCCCCGAAAGGGTGGAGCGGCGTTACTTGATGCGGTATCGGTAGCCCGAGGGGCGCCGGGACCCTCGGTTGCGGAAATTCGCGCGCGGTCGCCGAGGTTCACCCGTCCGTGCAAACCGCCTCTCGCGGCCTCCTCCTTGCGGCCATCCTTCTTCCCGCGGCCGTTCTCGGGACCGAGCCGCTCAAGTTCACCGTCGTCGGCATCGATTGCGAGGCCTGCGCTCCGCCTATTTTGAAGGCGTTGAAGTCGGTCCCCGGGGTCCGTGAGGCGCGGCTCGACTGGAAGGCGGCCGTGGCGACCGTGGACGTCCCGGAGGGGTTCGACCGCGAGAAGCTGCGCACGGCGGTCAAAGACATCGGCTACGAGGCCGTGTTCGCGGGGGAGGTGCGCAAGGATCTGGCCCCGCTGCCCGAAGAGGTCCGACGCACGCTCGACATCGCCTCGGCGAGCGACGGAGAGAAAATCGACATCGAAAAGACCCTCGTCGCGGGCAAGGTCACCATTCTCGACTACTGGGCCGAGTGGTGCAGCCCGTGTCATCTGCTCGACGCGCGGCTCCAGCACCTCGTCCAGGGCAATACGGCGCTGGCCGTCCGGCGGATCAACGTCGGGAAATGGGACAACGCGGCCGCGCGCCAAGCCACGAAGGAGTTCCGCCTCGAGGCGCTTCCGTACGTGCGGGTCTATGACGCGCGAGGAAAGTTCGTCGGCGCGGACACGGGCGGGATGTGGGACCGGGTCTTGAAGCTCGTCGAAAAGGCGGAAAAGGCGAAGTCGAAGAGCTGAGGCGCCGTGCGAATTTCCCGATCCTCCTTCTTCGCCTTTCTGATCCTTTTCTTCGCGATCGCGCCGGCGGCGTACGCCTGACCGGCCTGAGCCAACCCCAACCTCTCCGGCGGAGGGGCCGACCGAACCATCCTTCCCGCGGGCTCCTGGCGGGTGTCCCTCGCGGCCGCGTACGGCCGCTTCGACACGTCCCACGTGGCGTCGTGCCCGGACGTGGCGCCCGAGTGCGCAACCATTTCCATTCCCGACCACCGGCACGTCGTGAGCCTGTCGCTCTTCCACACGGAGCTCATCGCCGACTACGGCGCGACGCAGGGCCTCACCCTATCGCTGCGGCTTCCCTACGACGTCAAGGATCAGAAGGTCCGCTACACGACGCTCGCCGGCGACCCGTACACTCCCCCCTACGGCGACATCCATCACCGGACGGAGACCCTGCGCGGGGTGAGCGACGGCCAGCTCCTGGCGCTGTTCTCTCTCGCGCCCTCCCTGCAGGCCGGGGCCGGCCTTTCAATTCCCCTCGGCCGCACCGAGCCCGACCCGATCGTGCTCGGCCGGCAAGGCAAGAAGCACGAGCACATCCAGTTCGGCACCGGCACGGTCGATCCTGTCGTCTCGCTCCTCTGGTCGAAACCGGTCGGTAAGGTCGTGCTCTCGGCCGCGGCAGACGCCCAGATTCCGCTCATGGAGAACTCGCGGGGATTCAAGGCGCCCGTCTCGGTCCGCTGGAGCGTGGGACCGAGCCTTCCCCTCGGCACGACCGGGCTCTCACTCGCGCTGGCCGGCCAGTACCAGTCCATCGGCCGCTGGAGAGGCGAAACCGATGAGGGGACGGGGTTCCACAACGGGGGGGTCTTCCTGCGCGCGACCTTCCTGCCGTGGAAGGGGCTGCGGGTCTCCCCCGGGATCTACCGGGAGATCTACTCGCGGAGCCTCTCGGACGAGGCATTTCGACAGGGCACGACCTACTCCCTGACGATCACACGGTTCTTCTAGCATGGTAAACGGCGCCCCCCTCCCATCCGTCTATCTAGAATGGTGTGGCTCCTGGCTGCTCTCCTGGTCGGAGCGGCCGCTTTCCTCGCCAGAAACGCCCGGGAGATCCCGATAAACAGCGTCTTCACCCGCCGGCGCTCGATCGAAAAGTAGTTCCCCGTGCCGCCGAAGGCTCTCCCACGGGGAGCCTTCGGTTCCGCGAAACCGGCCGCCGCCGCAAGAGGGAGCCTTTCCCGGCCTGTCCCCCCGGATAAAGTCCGGCGGACGGGCCAAACACCCGGCCCGAAAAAGAGGGGATGACGATGCGAACCCGAAGCGCGTGGGCCCTGTTCTGCGGATGGATGCTTGCGGTGGCCGCGCCCGCGGCGCAGACCACGCGCTACGTCATCCTGGTCCAGGGCGACAAGAAGGCCGGCGAGCAGGTCGTCGAACAGCGAGACGACGGCCGGACGCGAGTCCACTTCATCTTCAAGGACAACGGACGCGGCCCCGAGCTGGACGAGGAGTACCGCCTCGCGCCGGACGGCACCTACACCGAGTACCGGGTCAAAGGCGCCTCGGAAATGGGGGCGCCGGTCGACGAGCACTTCACGCGCAGCGGGGATCGTGCGCGGTGGAAATCCACATCGGAACGCGGCGAGAAGAAGCTGTCGGGCCCGGGCCTTTACGTACCGTTGAACGGCACTCTCCAGGCCGCCTCCATCGGGATCACTGCCGTCGCTCTGTCCCCGGACGGAAAACTGCCCCTCCTGCCCGCCGGTACGCTGACTCAACGCAAGCTCGACGAGCTCGAAGTCACGCGCGGCGGCAAACCGCAGCGCGTGCAGCTGCTCGCGCAAACGGGCCAGGGCCTGACCCCCTCGTTCTTCTGGGCCACCACGGGGGAGCGCCCGCAACTGTTCGCTTTCATCGTGCCCGGCTACCTGCTGGCGATCGAAGAAGGCTGGGAGAGCAACGGCCCGCTGCTCGACGCGCGCCAGAAGCAGGCCGAGACACAGCTGCTGCGGTCGATGGCCACGCGCCTGATGAAGCCGTTGCCCGGGCTCACGGTGATACGCAACGCGCGCGTTTTCGACAGCGAGAACGCGAGGCTCGGCGCCGCGTCGGACGTCTACGTACTCCGCGGCCGCATCACCGCCGTGGTGCCCGCCGGCGCGCCGATGCGAGGCGCCGACCGCGAGATCGACGCCGGCGGGCGCGTGCTGCTTCCGGGCCTCTTCGACATGCACGGTCACGTCAACCGCTGGCAGGGCGGCTTGAACCTCGCCGCCGGGGTCACCACCGTGCGCGACATGGGCATCGACAACGCCAACATGCAGCAGATCCTCGACGAGATCGCCTCCGGACAGCTGCTCAGCCCGCAGATCGTGCCGGCCGGGTTTCTCGAAGGCGAAAGCAAGTTCTCCGCGCGGGACGGCTTCGTCATCAAGAACCAGCAGGAAGCGAAGGATGCGGTCGACTGGTACGCGGAACACGGCTACCCGCAGCTGAAGATCTACAACTCGTTTCCGCACGAGCTCCTGAGAGACACCGTCGCCTACGCGCACAGCCGCGGCATGCGCGTCAGCGGACACGTGCCGGCCTTCCTGCGCGCGCAGGACGTGGTCGAGCAGGGTTTCGACGAGATCCAGCACATCAACCAGGTGCTGCTGAACTTCTTCGTCACTCCGACCACCGACACCCGCACGCTCGAACGCTTCTATCTGCCGGCCGAGAAGACCGCCGGCCTAGACTTCGACTCCAAACCGGTCCAGGACTTCATCGCCTTGCTCCGGAAGCAGCCGACCGTGATCGACCCGACCCTGGCCACGTTCGACTTCCTGCGGCAGCGCGACGGCGACCTGTCCCAGGCGTATGCCGCCGTGGCGGACCACATGCCGCTCGACGTGCAGCGCAGCTTCCACGTCGGCCAGATGAAGATCTCCGACGACGCCACCGCCCGGCGATACGAAAAATCTTACGAGAAGATGATCCAGTTCGTCGGCCGGTTGTACCGCGCCGGAGTCCCGCTGGTCGCCGGCACCGACGGGCTCCCCGGGTTCACCCTGCAGCGCGAGCTCGAGCTCTACGTCCAGGCCGGCCTGACGCCGCCGCAGGCCCTTCAGATCGCGACCTGGAACGGGGCCCGTTACACGCGGACGCTCGCCGACCGGGGCTCGATCGCCCCGGGCAAGCTGGCCGATTTGACGCTGTTCGACGGTGACCCGACAAGAGACATCACGGATCTCCGCAAGGTCGCGCTGGTGGTCACCCAGGGCAAGCTGGTGTTGCCGAGCGAGGTCGACAAGGAATTGGGCATCCAGCCGTTCGTGTCGAGCACACCCTCGATTCGCGACGGAACCGTCGCCCGGTGAATCGAAAGCGCAACGCGAGAAGGACCTCCTCCAATCTCTGCGGGATCATGAGGGATTTGCCTCTTTCAGGGTGAACCTGGCCGCATCCGTTTTCCAGTGAGGGGATGCCGAGCGAGGGACGATTTTCGCGGAGGCGACGTGGCGGGATCCGGAAAAACCAGCGGTGAAATCTTCTATCGCGTCGCCGACGCGGGCGCCAACCTCGATGGCGAGATCGAAGGCCGAGTTGCTGCGGTGTTGCGCAGAGAGCCGATTCCGTGGAGAAACCCGCCGAGCTACTCCGGCGACCCGAATCGCGCCCGCTTCCTGCTCGACCTGGCCGAGCGGCGCGAGGCGGCCATCACGAAGACGGTGTTCTCCGATCCGGTCTGGGAATGTTCCTTCTTCTATCAGGACGGCCGGGCTGTCGTGGGAAGGGGCGAGACAGAGGCTCTCGCGATCTGCGCCGCCTTCATGTCGGAGCGGGGACGTCCCCGCAGGAGGCTTCGCGGACGCTCCCGTTCCATGACAAAGACGATTCGCCGGCTGCGGCGGCGACTATGGGAGTCCCGCCTGGGCAAACGACTCCGAGATTCAGTCCGAAGACTCTTGTTTCCCTGACGGAAGCTTCTCACTGGTTCCACTCTGTCGATCCGAAAACACGGGCCTTCCGTGTGGATTTGTGAGGATCTTTGATGGTGGGCCGTCTGGGACTCGAACCCAGGACCACCGGCTTAAAAGGCCGATGCTCTAACCAGCTGAGCTAACGGCCCAAACGTCAGCAACGGAAAAAGATAACACGCCTTCCGAGACGATCATGAGAGCCGAGCCGGCGGTCAAATTGCCGCGTTCGCGCCACTCGCAAGCGTCGCCACAAACCGACCGTCCCGGTGGTAATCTCATCTCGCCACAGCACACACTCTGTTGCCTCTGCCTCTGCGACGCGCGTGCGATAGGATGCGACAGTCGACGTCGGCGGCATTTCAATTCGACATCACCCAGCGGGGAACGCAGCATGGTGACGCTTCGAAGCGAAACGTCTCCCCGCCCCGATGACGACACGCCGTGGGAAACGAGCCGCCGGCGACGCCGTCAAAGACCTGGACCATCGAGGTCCGCCGTTCACGGCCTCCGAACCCGTGAAGATCGTTGGACCACCTCCGTCGAGGAGCCGGGAACCGTGCCTCATACCGGAGGGAGCCGACCGAGACGCCGCCGGGGCGCCGGGCCAGCCCCGCCTCCCGCCTCCCGAAAGACGCGCGCCAACCGGCACGTTATTTGCGAGCACCCGGCTCGGTGTGGTGCGCCAGGGACCCCGGGGGCCAACCCGGGCGCTGCACGTCACGGTGGGCGGTGAGCTCGATCGTTCGCGGCCTGCGGTCGGAACAGACAACCCATAAGGCTGGGGAGGCCCTCTTCACTTCGGCCGTGGACGGCGACTCGTTTAGTCGCGACGGATCGG
>DATNMZ010000245.1:0-2089 GCA_035602095.1 Thermoanaerobaculia bacterium | reverse complement strand
TTCTTCCCCGAGCGCGCGACCGCCGGTCCCGAGGCCGCTTGAGCGCGCGCGATCCCGCGCCGGCGGCCGTCCCTCCGGCGCTCACGTCTCCGGTGAAGGCGCTCCTGGCGGGCGATGTGCCCGAGGAGCTCGTCTTTCCCTACCCCGAGGTCGCCCCGGAAGAGCGCGAGGTCGTGTCCACGTTCCTCGGGTCCTTTCGGGAGTTCGCGAAGGCCCACGTCGATCCGCGGCAATTCGACCGCGAGCACCGGATCTCCCCGGAGGTCGTGCGCGGCCTCGCGGAGCTCGGCGCCTTCGGAATGATCATCCCGGAGGCGTACGGCGGCTACGGCTTCTCGGCCAGCGCGTACTGCCGTGTCACCGAGGAGATCGGACGCACGGACGCGTCGCTCGGCATCCTGATCGGCGGGCATCAGTCCATCGGCCTGAAAGGGCTGATTCTCTTCGGGACCGAAGAGCAGAAGAAGAAGTGGCTTCCGACTCTCGCGACCGGAGAGAAGATCGCCGCCTTCGCGCTCACCGAGCCCGAGGCCGGATCCGATGCGGCCTCGATCCGGACGACGGCCGACTACGACTCCGCGACGGACACCTTCCTGCTCAACGGGTCGAAGCACTGGATCTCCAACGGAGGCTTCGCGGAGTTCTTTACCGTTTTCGCCAAGGATGTCCGGCTCGAGGCGAAGGACGAGCACCGGCGGGTGACCGCTTTTGTCGTCACGAGAGACCTCGGCGGTGTCGTTCCCGGGCCGGAGGAGAAGAAGCTCGGCCTCAAGGGATCCTCCACCGTTCCCCTGGAGCTCACCAACGTCCGGGTCCCGGCGTCAAACGTCCTGGGCGAGCGGGGCCACGGGTTCAAGATCGCCGTCGAGATCCTGAACACGGGCCGGACCTCGCTCGGCGCCGGGTGCATCGGCGGTTCGAAGCGAATGATCGAGCTGGCGGCCGCGCAGGCGACGCAGCGGCGGCAGTTTCACTCCCGGATCGCCGATTTCGAGATGATCCGCGGAAAGTTCGCCCGTATGGTCGTGAACACCTACGCGCTCGAGTCGATGGTCTATCTGACGGCGAGCCTGATCGATCGAGGGCTCGAGGACTATTCCCTCGAGGGTGCGTGCTGCAAGGTGTTCGGGACCGAGAGCGTTTGGCAGACGATCAACGACGCGCTTCAGATCGCGGGCGGGAACGGATTCATGGAGGAGTATCCGTACGAGCGGGCGCTTCGCGACTCGCGAGTCAACATGATCTTCGAGGGAACCAACGAGATCCTCCGGATGCTCGTGGCGCTCTCGGCAATGAAGGAGATCGGCGAGGGGCTCGAGGAGGTCGGACGGGCCTTGAAGGCGCCGCTTTCCTCGCTCGGCATCCTGACGGACTACGCGTCGCGCCGCGTGCGGAGAACGCTCGCCGTCGGGAGTCTGGCCCGCGTCGCGCCGGAGCTCGCGGCGGAAGGCGAGGCGGTCGCGCGGTACTCGCAGGCCGCGGGAGGCGCCGCCGAAACGATCCTCCGCAAGTATGGAAAAGGGGTGCTGGCGAAGGAGTACCACCAGGAGAGGCTCGCCAACGTGGCGATCGACCTCTACGCGTCTCTTGCGGTGCTCTCTCGCGCGACGTCGGCGATCGAGAGGAAGGGCTCCGCGAAATCCGCGGAAGAGGTTCGGCTCGCCAGGCTCTTCGTCGCCGCGGCCCGGCATCGCATCGTGGGGAATCTGAAGGACATGGACCGCAACCGCGACGCCGACCTCACCGCCGTTTCCGAGACCGCGTACGGCGCTCTCGGGTACGCGTTTCCGTACTGGGAGTAGGGGAGCCCGCGACGGGGACGAAGCGGTTCGGAACCGCCCGGCCCCTTCCGGGAAAGATCGGTTCGCGAATCGCGGCCTGAACCCAGTCGATCGCGCTGCCCACGGCTTCGTCGAGGGAGAGCCCGAGCGCGAGGTTCGCCGCGATCGCCGCCGAGAGCGCGCAGCCCGTCCCGTGCACCGCGGCCGCGCCGATCCGGGGGTGCTCGAACTCCCGGAACCGTTTTCCGTCGAAGAGCAGGTCCTGCAGGACCGCGCCGCGCCCGTGGCCGCCCTTGATGAGCACCGCG
>DATNMZ010000244.1:0-3213 GCA_035602095.1 Thermoanaerobaculia bacterium | reverse complement strand
CGTCAGGCTCCCTTTGGCCTCCGTCACGCTCATCCTCGGGCCACCGTTACGGCAGACTCCGCCTCCCGGAGAGCCGCCACGAGCCCTTCCGGAGTCTGCGCCCGCCGCAACGAGTCCGCGACTCCGGGGACCTTCAAGAGACGCGAAATGCGAGCGAGCGCCTGGAGGTGGAGAGCCGGGGCCTGCGCCGGAGAGAGAATCAGGAAGATCAGCGTCACCGGGATTCCGTCGGGCGCATGAAAGTCCACCCCGCCCGGGCACGCGCCGACGGCGAGCACGATCCCGTCCACGTCCTTCAGCTTGCAGTGCGGGATGGCGATGCCGGCTCCGAGGCCCGTGCACCCGAGCCGCTCCCGCTCGAGCAGCCGCCGGGTCAGGTCGGCCGCGTCGGAAATGACGCCGGCCTCCGCGACGAGGGAGGCCATCTCGGCGAGCGCGTCTTCGAGGGAGGCGGGCGCAAGGTTCGTGAAGACGAGGCGCGGCTGGATCAGCCCCTGCAGAAAGCCGGTTTCGCTGGCCGCTCCGCTCACGTTCGCGCCTGCCTCCCCTGCCGCGTCCGGCCGCCGTTGCGCGGGCGAGTGGCGCGTCGATGGGCCGCCGCGCGGCAGAGACCCGGCGACCGGACGGGACTCAGCATTCGGGCACGATCAGCCCGAAATCTCCGTCGCTGCGCCGGTACAGAATCGAAATCTTTTCCGAGGTCGAGTCCCGGAAGACGAGATGATCCTCCCGGGACCCCTCGAGCCGCATCGCCCCTTCTTCGACGGTCATGGGCTTGGCGGCTATCCGCCGGCCGGCGCGGACGATCCGCCGTTGCGGGCGGGCCCGACGGGGTGCGGGAGTCTCCCCTCCGCCCTCCCCTTCCGGGAGCGCGATCGCGCCGGCTCCCCGGTGCTTGCGGGCCCGACGCTTCTCGGAATCCTTCATCGCCTGGGCGTCGATCTTTTCGAACGCCAGCGTGACCGCCGCGCGCGCGTCTCCGGTCTCCTCCTGCGCGGTCCAGCGCCGGCGCCGGTGCGTCGCAATCACCTCCGCCTCGAAGCGGTGTTTTTCGTGAGAGAGGACGACACGGACTCGGGCAGGTCCGCCCAGATGCCGCTCGAGACGCTGCGTGCGCTCTTCCGCGAGGGCCCGGAGCAGGGGCGTCACCTCGACGTTTCGGCCCGTGCATTCGACTCCCATGATCCCTCCGGTGTCGAAAACTCAGAAGGTCTGTTTTCTCTGCGAAGAAGAGGGGATGCGCAGCTCCTCCCTGTATTTGGCGACTGTTCTCCGGGCGATCTGAATACCCTCCGCCCGCAGCCGCTGCATGATCCGCGCGTCGGAGTGCGGACGCTTTGCGTCTTCGTCCGCGATCAGTCGCGAGATCTTGTTCTTGATGGAGACCGACGAGACGTCGTTCCCCGTGGTCGAGTCGATGCCGCTGTGGAAGAAATACTTCATCGGAAACAGTCCGCGCGGGGTGTGGATGTACTTGTTCGACACGACGCGCGAGACCGTGGACTCGTGCATCCCGATGTCGTTCGCGACGTCGCGCAGGACGAGAGGGCGGAGGTGTTCGATCCCGTGATCGAGGAATCCGCGCTGGTGCCGGACGATCGAATCCGCGACTTTGTAGATCGTGCGCTGGCGCTGGTCGAGGCTCTTGATGAGCCAGACGGCGGACCGCATCTTGTCCTTCAGATACGTCGCCGCCTCCTCCCCGATCGCGCCATTTCCGCCCCGGAGCATCTTGCGGTACGAGGAGGAGATCCGCAGTTTCGGGAGGCCGTCCTCGTTGAGCTGGATGACGTATTCGTCGCCCACCTTCCGCACGGCGACGTCCGGTTCCACATAGATCGTCCGCTCGTTCGAGTATTTCCGCCCCGGCTTGGGCTCCAGGTTCTTGACGACCTCGACGACCGCCTGGATCTCCGCCATGCCGACGCCGAGCGCGCGGGAGAGCTGCGGGAACTGGCGGTTCAAGAACTCCTTCCAGTGATCCGTGATGACTTTGTCGATGAGCGGGTTGTCGATTCCGAGTGCGCGGATCTGGAGACGCAGGCAGTCGGGGAGATCGAACGCACAGATGCCCGCCGGGTCGAACGAGCGCACGAGAAAGAGGGCCTTCTCGACGTCTTCTTCGTTGTCGTAGCCGGCCGCGCGGATCTCCTCCCGGGTGACCCGGAGATAACCGTCCTCGTCGATGTTCCCGATGAGATACGTGGCGATCTCGCGCATCTCCGGCGTGGCGTCCGACATCGATATCTGCCAGCTCAGGTGCTCCTGCAGGCCGGGAGGGCGCGAGAGGATGTTCTCGAGCGGGATCTGCTCGGTCTCTTCATATTGCCGCGGGTTGTAGGACGTGTCGAGGTACTCCTCGAAATAAGAATCGAAGTCGATCTCGTCGAAGGAGTCCCGTTCCTTTTCCGCGGGGCTCCCGGGCGCCTCCAACGCGGCTGCTTTCGGCGGCTCCGGCGTTTCGCCGGTCTCCGCCTCCGCGGCGGCTTCGGCTTCGGTGGCGGCCTCCTCCTGCTCTTCCTCGAGAATCGGGTTGTCGACCATCTCCTGCGTCAAGACCTCTTCGAGCTCCAGTTTCGACATTTGAAGCAGCTTGATCGCCTGCTGCAGAGACGGCGTCATCACGAGCCGTTGCGAGAGCCGCAGGTGGAGCTTCTGCTCGAGGGCCATGTCGCCGCCCGCTATCGGGCGCATCCGGCCGAGCGCGGCCGGATCACCGAGATTCGAAGTTTCGAGTGGGGTCTCATGCGGGTCAGTTCAGCTGAAACGCCTCCCCAAGATAGATCTTTTTTACGACAGCGTCGCTCGACAACGCAAGCGGTGTGCCCGCTCGCAGGATCTCCCCGTCATGGATTATATAAGCCCGGTCCACGATCGACAAAGTCTCGCGGACGTTGTGGTCCGTGACGAGCACGCCGATCCCGGACAAGGCGAGCCGTCGTGCGATCGCTTGAATCTCGAGGACGGCGATGGGATCGATCCCTGCGAAGGGCTCGTCGAGGAGGAGAAAGTACGGCGACACCACGAGACTGCGCGCGATCTCGACGCGGCGCCGCTCGCCGCCGGAAAGCGTGTAGGCGCGATGGCTCCGGAGAGCGTCCAGACCAAACTCGGCGAGCAGCTCGTCTGCGCGCTGGCGCCTCTCGGGCTGAGTCAGATCGAGCGTTTCCAGGATCGCCAGCAGATTCTCCTCGACGGTCATTTTTCGGAAGA
>DATNMZ010000243.1:0-6058 GCA_035602095.1 Thermoanaerobaculia bacterium | reverse complement strand
CGGGAAACGAAAAACCTCGTTAGGCGTTAAGCGTGAGGCGTTAGGCGCGACGGGGGCCGGGAAACGGGAAACGGGAAACGAAACCTCGTTAAGCGTTAAGCGTGAGGCGTTAGGCGCGACGGGGGCCGGGGGCCGGGGGCCGGGAGCCGGGAGCCGGGAAACGGGAAACGAAACTTCGTTAGGCGTTAGCGCAAGAGCCCGCCCTGCGAAGCCACTCGAAGAGCCGACGAAGAGCGGCGCGTTAGACTCGCGCCGTGACGCTGCCGCTGCGTTTCGTGAAAATGTCCGGAGGCGGAAACGACTTCCTCCTCTTCGAGGCGGACGGCCGCGGGCTCTCGCCGGAGGATCGCCGCGGCGTTTCCCTGCTCTGCCGCCGGGGGCTCTCGGTCGGCGCGGACGGCGCGCTCTTTCTCTCCGCGGGGGAGAGTGGGCGCATCCGCCTCGATTACTTCAACGCGGACGGCGGCCTCGCCTCCTTTTGCGCCAACGGCACCCGCTGCGCGGCGCGGTACGCCGTCACCCGCCGGCTCGTCTCCGGGCGCGAGCCGGTTCTCGAGACCGGCTGGGCCGCGATCGCGGCCCGTGTGAACGGCGAGACGGTTTCGCTCGCCCTGCCGCCCTTGCCGGGACCGGGCGACGCGATCTCCCTCGCCCCCGTGGGGTTGCCGGGCACGGCGACGCCGATGCACGTCGGTGTCCCGCACCTCGTCGTCGTGTCCGAGGAGGACGTGGACACCGTCGACGTCGCCCGCCTCGGGCCGCCGCTCCGCCGCCATCCGGCGTGTCCCGACGGCGCGAACGTGAACTTCGTGCGGGTCCTCTCGCCCAACCGGATCGCGGTCCGAACGTACGAGCGAGGAGTCGAAGCGGAGACGCTGGCCTGCGGCTCCGGGATCGTCGCGGCCGCCGCCGTCGCGGCCCGCGCGGGCCTGGTCGACCCGCCGGTCGTCTGCGAGACCCGCAGCGGCGTTTCGTTCACGGTGGATTTCCGCGACGAGGCGGGCGGGCTCTCCGACGTGACGCTCACGGGCGACGCTCGCGAGGTCTTCACGGCGGAGCTGACCCGGGAGGCCTTTCAGAATTGAAGAGCGACGATGCGACGGTCCGGCGGGGCTCCCCCCTGAGGACCGGCCGATGAAGACCGGCCCCGGGAGGGCCGGCTGGGCCCTCCTCGCGATTCTGTTGCCGGCTCTCGCTTTCGCGCTCGGCTCCCGGGGCGACGAGCGACTCCCGCAGGCCGCGGAGAAGGTGACCTTCAGCAAGGAGATCGTGAGAATCCTGCAGGGCCACTGCCAGAGATGCCATCACCCGGGCGGAGTCGGGCCCTTCGGCCTCGTGACCTACCAGGACGCGTATCGCCACCGCAAGGCGATGGTCAAGGAGACGGCCGCGCGGGACATGCCGCCGTGGAGCGTGGCCGCCGACTGCGCGAAGTACCAGGACGATCCCTCTCTCTCCCAGAAGGAGATCGACACGATCGCGCAGTGGGTCCAGTCGGGCGCGCCCGAGGGAAACCCGAGGGACCTCCCCCCGCGCCTCGTTTTTCGCAAGTGGGAGCTCGGGGAGCCGGACCTCCAGTTCACGTTCCAGAAGCCGTTCACGCCGCGATTCTCGAAAGGGGGGGACGAGTACCGCTGCTTCGTTTTCCCGACGCAGATCCCCGAGGATCGCTGGGTCGGCGCGGTCGCCGTCCTTCCGGGCAATCCGAAAATGGTGCACCACGCGCTCGTCTGGGTCGAGAAGGGATCCTCGTCCGAAAAACTGGTCGGCAACGACCCTTCGGGCAGCTACTCGTGCTTCGGCAGCTCGGTCGTTCCGACCGACAGCATCGGGGAGTGGGTCCCGGGCACGCGGCCCCATCTCTTTCCGAGCGGAACCGGACGCTTCTTCCCCAAGAACGCCCGGGTCATCCTGCAGATTCACTACAGCGCGCACTACGCCATGAAGGCGCGAGCCATGGGACCCGATCGGACGAGTGTCGGGATCTACTTCGCCAAACAGCCGGTGCAGAAGCCCGTCGTCGCGACCTGGGTCTATGGGCCGGACACTTTCGTGATCCCGGCGGGAGATGCGCACCACACGTTGAAGGGCTCGCTCACCCTTTCGTCCCCCGCGCGGGTGCTCGCCGTGTGGCCGCACATGCACCTGCTCGGGCGCACGATGAAGGTCACGGCGACGCTTCCCGGCGGCAAGCAGGAATGCCTGGTCAACGTGACGGACTGGGATTTCCACTGGCAACGGACGTACTGGCTCGAGACGCCGCCCCTGCTCCCCGCCCGGACGCGCGTGGACCTCGTCGCGACCTATGACAATTCCGCGGGGAACCCGAACAACCCCTCGAGCCCCCCGCGCGACGTGACGCTCGGGATGGACACAACGAACGAGATGTCGCAGGCCGCCCTGTACTACACCGTCGAGCCGGAAGCGGGCAAGGGAAAACCGGGCCCGCGCCGATGAAGCGGATCACCTTCGGCTCGCCCGAGGCGCCGCCTCCGCCTTCGAAGATCGTCGCGATCGGCCGCAACTACCGCGAGCACGCGAAGGAGCTCGGCAACGTGGCGCCGGAAGAGGAGCCGCTCCTCTTTCTCAAGGCCCCGACGGCGCTCCTGGTGGGGGAGGGCGAGATCGTGCTGCCGCCCGAGTCGTCGCGGGTGGACTACGAAGGCGAGCTCGCGCTGGTGATCGGAAAGACGGTGAAGAACTGGCCGCGGGATCGGTGGCGGGAGGCCCTCGCCGGCGTCTGCTGCGCGAACGACGTGACGGCGCGGGACCTCCAGAAGAAGGATGGCCAGTGGGCGCGCGCCAAGTCCTTCGACACGTTCTGTCCGATCGGACCCGCAATCGTCGCCGGGCTCGATCCATCGAACCTCGCGATCTCGACGCGCGTGAACCGAGAGGTCAAGCAGTCCTCCCGGACCTCCGAGATGGTCTTTTCGCCCGCTTATCTGGTGGAGTACGTCTCGCGAATGATGACGCTCCTGCCGGGCGACCTGATCCTGACGGGCACTCCGGCGGGGATCGGCCCGCTCTCGGAGGGCGACACCGTGGAAGTCGAGATCGAAGACGTCGGCGTGCTGCGGAATCGCGTCAGAGGCCCGAATCCGAAGCGCCCGTAAACAGCCAGAGGAAACAGATCGTTCTCATCTGAATCTTTCCAATCCAGAGCTTCCGCAGGGTTCGCCCGGGCGGGCGCGGTCGGGAGTGGTTCAAAGAGATTCCAGCAGCGTCGTTGGCAATCCGCCGAATGCGCCCGACGACATCAGCAGGAGCACATCGCCCGAGCGGGCGTGGGATCGGAGCAGATCCGGAATCCGATCGAGAGTCTCCGGCGCGAAAGCGGGCTTGCCTTCGTCGAGGAACCGGCGCACGAGAGCTTCCCGATCGAGGCGCGCTTCCGGCGCCAGCCGGTTCGCGTGGAAGACGGGGCCCACGATGAGCGCGTCCGCCGCCGCGAACGCGTTCGCGTACTCCTCCTCGAACATCTTGCGGCCGGCCGTGTTCGAGCGCGGCTCGAAGATGGCCCAGAGGCGGCGGCCCGGCCAGCGCGCGCGCGCCGCCTGGAGTGTTCCGGCGACGGCGGTCGGGTGGTGCGCGAAGTCGTCCACGACCAGGATCCCGTTTCGCTCGCCCTTGACTTCGAGGCGGCGCTTGACGCCGGAGAAGCCGGGCAGGGCGCGGGAGATCTCTCCGGCGGACAGTCCGAGCCCGCGCACGATCGCGATCGCGCCGAGCGTGTTCCTCAGGTTGTGTGTCCCCACCAGGGGAGTGGACATCCGGCCCGCCGGGTGCCCCTTTTCGAGCAGCGTGAAGCGGGTTCCAGCGGGGCCCTCCTCGATCTGCGTCGCCGCGAAGTCCGCGGCGGCGTCCTTCAAGGAAACGCGCACGAGCCGGCCGCGGGCCCCGTTCTCCGCGGAAGCGCCGCCGCGGCGAGCGGCCTCGAGCGCGCGCGGATCGTCCGCGTTCACGACGACGGCGCCTCCGGCGGGCACGATCTCGACGACGCGCCGGAAGGCGTCCTCGACGGAAGCGAGGTCCGGGTACAGGTCGGCGTGGTCGTACTCGATGTTGCCGACGAAGAGGTGTTTCGGCTCGTAGTGGAGGAACTTCGGTCCGCGGTCGAAAAAGGCCGCGTTGTACTCGTCGCCTTCGAGCACGAAATGGGGTCCGCCGCCCAGGCGGTAACCGCGGCCGAGATTGCGCATCTCGCCGCCGACCAGGAACCCCGGATCCCTTCCCGAATCGAGGAGAAGCCAGGAGACCAGAGCCGACGTGGTGGTTTTTCCATGCGTTCCCGTGACGACGACGGAGGTCTTGCCGGGCAGGAGGAACTCCCGGATGGCCTGAGGCATCGAGAGAAGGCGAATTCCCCGCCGGGCGGCCTCCGCGGCTTCCGGGTTGTCCCGCAGGGCGGCGTTTCCGACGATGACGGAGTCCGTTCCGGCCGGGACGTGTTCCGGGGAAAAGCCCGTCTCGACGGGGATCGCCAGGGATTCCAGCAGCGTCGACATGGGGGGGTACAGGGCGAGGTCCGACCCCGAGATCTGGTGTCCTTTTTCGGTCAGAAGCGCCGCCAGCGGGACCATCGCCGTCCCTCCGATCGGCACCATGTGGATTCTCACGCCCGGCCGCTCCCGATCGAAAGAGGCGCAAAAGGGGGTCCCCCGCGCCCGATTGTGGAAATATGCTCGTGCTCCAGCGAGTTAGAACCTTCTGGCATAGTAAGACACAGGAGGACTCGGAATGCGGCAGATCCAACGGTTACCGTGTATCGCGCTCGCCGCCCTGCTCGTCGCGGGCGCCGTGGAAGCTCAACAGAAGCCAGCCGCCAAGGCGAAGCCGGCGGCGGCGGAGTCGAAGTCATCGAAGGCGGTCGTCGCCGCCCCGAAGATCGAGGTCGTTCCGGAGACCAAAGACGCGGGAATCGTGGCCAAGGGCCAGGTGATCGAGACCACGTTCGTCGTCAAGAACAGCGGCGGATCCGACCTGCTCATCAGTGACGCCCGGCCCGGATGCGGGTGCACGGTGGCGAACTACGACCGGGTCATCAAGCCGGGCGCCGAGGGCAAGGTGGTCACCTCGGTCGACACGAAGGCGTTCACCGGTCCCATTTCGAAGTCGGTTCTTCTCGTCTCGAACGATCCCGAGCGCGGCCAGATCAATCTCTTCATCAAGGCCACGGTCAAGCCGTTCGTCGACATCCTCCCGCAGCCCTACGTTCGCGTCGCAATCGTCAAGGGCGACAGCGACTCGCGGGACGTCATCCTCCTCTCCGAGGAGAAGACCTTCAAACCGACCGTCGCCGAAGTGTCCCAGAACTACGTCAAGGCGGAGATCGCCCCGGCGGGGGAGAAGGACAAGATTCCGGGGCATCCGGGTGAGCAGTACCGCGTCCGCATCACCGTGACGCCCGACGCGCCCGAGGGGCTCTTGAACGCGCCGGTCCGGATCGCAACGGGCGTTTCCCAGCAGCCCATGATCGAGATCCCGATCTCCGGCGTCGTCCGGGCGCGCGTCTCGGTGACGCCCGTTCTCGTCAACTTCGGAAACTTCACCGCCGGCAAGGACCCCATCACCCGCAACATCGTCGTCACGAACAACAAGCCGGGAACTCCGGTGAAGGTGACGCGGGCGGAGGTCTCGATCCCCGGCTTCATCACCGACGTCGTCCCGACCCAGGAGGGCATCTCCTACACGGTCGTCGTGAAGGCGGGCGACAAGATCCGCAAGGGGGCGCTCGACGGGACCGTGAAGCTTTATACGACGGACAAAGAAAAACCGATGATCGAGCTGCCCTTGAGGGGTGAAGTTCTCTGACGTAAACTTCGACTTGGACCTTCCAAAGCGCGCCTTCGGGCGCGCTTTCTGTTTCTTATGAGTCGCAATCTGCGATCGGGTGATCGGGTGATCGGGTGATCAATCGGGTGATCGGGTGAAGGAAGATCGACGGGATGGGGGCGAAATGCGCGAAGCCGTCCGGTGGGCGACAGAAAAGATCTTGACGAGCTCTGTCGCTTCGCCGATGAGACCATCGGACTGATTAGCCAGTAGAAGCTCCGAT
>DATNMZ010000242.1:0-2930 GCA_035602095.1 Thermoanaerobaculia bacterium | reverse complement strand
GTCGAGGTGGTGGTCAAGGTCTTGAACGGCTGCGGTGTCAATTCCCGCTACTGGACCTTCGCCGGCGGGTTGACCGACGTCAACGTGATCCTGACGGTGACTGATACGCAAACCGGCGTCGTCCAGACGTACGTCAATCCCCAGGGGACTCCCTTCGAGCCGATCCAGGACACGAGCGCGTTCGCAACCTGTCCGTAGAGGCGGCCCATTCGCGTGGGGCCGCCCGCCGGCCCCCCCCGCTAATGCGTTATCGCCGGCGGATGCCCGACACGACGGAGGAGGTCGGAAAAGCGCGGGTCCCCCCGCAAGTTGGCGAGCCGCGGATCGAGTTGTAGATAGGCCAGCACCGTGGAGCGCTCCTGATAGGCCCTCTCCAACCATTCGAAGGCCCGGTCCTTCTCCTCCAGTCCCCCATAGACCAGGGCAGAGAAGTAGGAGGGAACATAACTTCGCCGGGACCGCTCCGTCACCTCGTTGAGCATCGCGCGCGCTTCGTCTGTTCTGCCTGCAACGGCGTAAGCGTGCCCCAGGGACGACTTGAAGTTCAGACTGGTGGGAGAAAGGCTCGACGCTTTCTGAATGGAGGCAATCGCTTCCTGGTGCATGCCTTTCTGCTCGTAGACGAGGCCGATACCCCAATGGACCAGGGGGAGGTCCGGATCGAGCTTTCTCATCTCGAGAAGCTCCGCCAGAGCCTGGTCGTATCGCCCGCCGAAGTAGGAAAGCAGAGCGACGTTCGCCTTCAACCCGGCCGACATCGGGTCGAGCTCGCGGGCTCGCCGGATCTCCGCCATGGACTCCTCCATACGCCCGCTGGCAGCCAGGAAACGGCTATAAGAGAAGTGCGCGTCGGCATAACTCGGCCGCAGCTCCAGTGCTCGCCGGAACTCCCGTTCCGCGGCGGCCCAGTCCCACTCGTAGTAGGCGCGGATATAGGCGAGCGAGGCATGCGCCTCCGCGAGCCTTTCGTCGAGCTCCACGGCCCGTTGCGCCGCGGCCCTCGCCTGGGGGAAGACCTGTGCCGGAGATAACTGGCTATGGAAGGGGAGGACTGCGTGGTAGCTCGCGAGGCCCGAGTACGCGGCGGCGTAGTTGGGCTCGATCTGAAGCGCCTTCTGGAAGAACTCGAAGGCTTTCTTCAGACCCTCTTCACTCTCCTGTCCAAGGAAAAAGCGCCCCTGCAAGTACGCCTCATAGGCTCTCGCGTCGATCGGACGTCTCCTCTCGAGCTGCAGCCGCTCCTCCGGAGTCATCTTGGCCTCGATCTCGCGGGCAATGGCGCTGGCCACCTCGCCCTCCAACTCCAAGATGTCGCGCAGATCGCGATGGTAGGTCTTGCCCCAGAGACGAGTGTCGCTCGGTCCGTGAATCAACTGCGCCGTGATCCGCACCCGGTCTCCAGAGCGCGCGACCGAGCCTTCCACCACGGCGTCGACGCCGAGCTCCCGGGCGATCTGGCGCAGCGGCTTTTTTCCGTCCTTGTATTGCTCGACCGAGGTGCGCGAGATGACCCGAAGCGTGCCGATCTCGGCGAGGTTGGCGATGAGGGCGTCGGTCATGCCCTCGGCGAAGTACTCTTGCCCGGGGTCACCGGAAAGGTTGTGCAGGGGCAAGACGGCGAGTGACTCCACGCGACCCGGCAGCGCGTGGCCCAGAAGCCTTCTTCGGAGACCGCCGGGATCCATCGCGACAAAGATGACGAGCAAAGCCACGAGGCCGATTGCCAGGGAAACGATCCAGACCCTCCGGGGCCTTCCGACGCGAGGGGAAACGGCAACGGACGGAGCGGCAAGAGAAACACTCGTTGTTTCCGCCGAAGCAAAAGCCAGGTCGCGGGCTGACTGAAATCGCTCAGCGGGGTCCTTTTCGAGACAGCGGCGGACGATTCGCTCGAGGGATGGTGGAACGCCGGTGACCGATTGTGAGAGTTCCGGCGGCTCCTCCTTGAGGATCGCGCTCATCGTCTCGATTGCGGAGCTCCCTCGAAATGCCCGCCGACCCGAGAGCATCTCGTAGAGGACCGAGCCGAACGCGAAGATGTCGGAGCGGTGGTCGGCGGGCTGGCCTCGCACCTGCTCGGGAGACATGTAGCCGACAGTCCCCATGACAACGCCCGGCTCGGTCCCCGCGGTCAGCGTCGGCACGTCGGTCAGCGAGCCGGCGGCCGTCTCGGGGCGTGTCAGCTTGGCAAGGCCGAAGTCGAGAATCTTGACCCGCCCGTCTTTCGTGACGAACAGATTTTCGGGCTTCAGGTCCCGATGGACGATCCCCTTCTCGTGCGCGGCCGCGAGCCCTTGAGCGATCTGGATCCCGTAATCCACTGCCTTGCGAGCGGGCAGCGGCGAACCCAGGCGCTCGCGGAGCGTTCCCCCTTCCAGAAGTTCCGACACAACGTAAGGCGCCCCGTCGTGCGTTCCGACGTCGTAGATCGCGAGGATGTTCGGATGATTCAAGGCCGAAGCCGCTCGCGCCTCCTGGTCGAAACGCCGAAGCCGATCGGGATCAGCGGAGAACGACGCGGGCAGGACCTTGACCGCCACCTCTCGCTCGAGGCGCGTGTCCCGTGCCCGGTACACCTCTCCCATTGCACCGGAGCCCAGAGGGGCCAGGACCTCGTAGGGGCCGAGGCGCGTGCCCGGCGAGAGTGTCATTTCTGAGAGACATTCTAGTTGTGCAGGACGCCGCTATCCCGGCGCACCAGCACCAACTACGCCATAGGGTCCGCGTCCATTAGATCCCAACCCGGCCTGGCTCCACCGCCGCGTTCTGAAGGCGTACACTTTCCGGCATGCACCCTCGCCTCCGATCGGCTACGCCGAGCGCGCTCTTGCTCGTTCTCTTCGTCGCAATCGTTCTTGCGGCGTGTTCAAACTCTTCCTCGGTGACAGGCCCGAAAGATGGGAAAGTGCGGCCTGGAATCTGGGGAGGGG
>DATNMZ010000241.1:0-3011 GCA_035602095.1 Thermoanaerobaculia bacterium | reverse complement strand
TCGAAGAGGGCCCGTCCCATTGCGAGCGCTTTCGGCGTGTCGCCCACGATCACGGGCACGATCGGGTGCGTCCCGTGGGGAATCTGGAAGCCCGCCTGCGCGATCATCTTCCGGAAGGCGGCCGCATTCCCGCGAAGCTTCGCGACCGGCGCCGGGTCCTCCCGGAGCAAACGAAACGCCTCGAGGGATCCCGCGACGACGGCGGGGGGCAGGGAGTTCGAGAACAGATAGGGGCGGCTCCTCTGGCGCAGGAGGTCGATGAGCGCCTGAGGCCCCGTGACGAAGCCGCCGGCGGCGGACCCCATCGCCTTGCCGAGCGTGCCCGTTGTGACGGGAATCCGGTCGAAGACGCCCTGCTCCTCCGCGGTTCCACGCCCGGTCTTTCCGAGCACGCCGGTCGCGTGCGAGTCGTCGACGACGAGAAGCGTGTTCGTCCTCTCGCAGACCGCGGCGAGGGCCGTTAGATTCGCCTCTTCGCCTTCCATGGAGAAGACACCGTCCGTCATCAGGATTCGAAACCGCGACGCGGAGTCTTCGGCGAGCATCCGGTCGAGCGCCTTCGGGTCGTTGTGCGGCACGCGGAAACGCTTCGATTTGCCGAGCCGCGCACCGTCGATGATCGAAGCGTGGTTCAGCTCGTCCGAGTAGAGGCCGTCCGGCTCGTCCAGCACCGCCGCGAAGAGGCCTTCGTTCGCATTCCAGCAGGACATGTACAGGATGGCGTCGTCGTTTCCGAAGAAAGAGGCGATCTCCGCCTCGAGCTCCTTGTGGAGCGCCAGGGTGCCACAGATGAAGCGGACGGACGCCATCCCGGCGCCCCAGCGGTCCACGGCTTTCTTCTGGGCCTCACGAATCCGCGGATGGTTTGCAAACCCGAGATAGTTGTTCGAGGTCAGCATGACGACTTCGCGGCCGTTCACGCGGACGCGGACGTCCTGGGGGGATTCGAGGACGAGCTCCTCTTTGTACGTCCCGGCCTGCTTCAGCCGGGCGACCTCGCCGGCCAGGTGCTCGATGAGAGGGTGCATGAGAAGAAGTTATCAGTTGTCAGTTGTCAGTCGTCAGTTCGGGCCCACGCGGTAGGAACTGAAAACTTCTCACGATGATCACTTCGCTCGATTAATCACCCGATCACCCGATCGCAAATCACCCGATTGAAGCTTTGGCAGGAAACGCGCTCCGCCAAACACCCGATCGCAGATCACCCGATTGAAGCTATCGGAAAAGTCGCTCTATCCCTCAGACACGATCTTCCCCGCCACGCGTTGGCCGGGAAACGCTGCGTCTAAGGCGGAGAGGGCCCGGTCGAACGCGGCGTGGTCCGGCGCGACGATTTCCGCGCAGATCGTCGGGCGGTTGACGATCTCGGAGGTGCCCGTCGGATTGCGGACGATGACGGCCTGCGCGGGCTCCTCCACCACGAAGAGGATGTCGTCTACGTCCTCCAGCGCGCGCGAGGCGTTTCGATGTGCGCGGTCCTTCTCGTCGCGGTGGAGGCAGACGCCCGCCAGCCCCACCACGCGAAACTGATTCTGCTCGAACTCGGTGCGGTCCCAGTTCTTCCAGACGCGCTCGCGCGGCCGGAGCTCGAACCGGTAGGCGAGGTTCGAAAGACGAGACTCCTCCAGAGCGAACTCCGCGATCCGGCGGTCGTTCAACTCGCCGATGGGGGCGGGCGTCGGGGGCTTGCGAGTCGGCATGCCGGGGAAATCTACCATTGGGGAGTGGTCAGTGCTCAGTTGTCAGTTGTCAGTTGTCAGTTCACAGTTCCAGAAACCGGGGCAAACACCGAGTCGGACGACCGACCGCTGCGCCGGCTCGAGCGTTCTGTAACAAAAGTCTGTGTTGCTTTGGTTTCCAAGAGGCGGCCCTGAGGCCGCACGCGGGGGACCAGTCCCAGTTACGGGTTGCCGTTCACAGTCCCAGAAACCGGGGCACGAACTGAAGACTGACGACTGACAACTGACGGCTTCTCATTTCGGCTTGCCGTTGGGGTAGAAGACCACTTTCATCGCGCGCCGGTTCTCGAGGAGCGCCATCGCCTTTTCGAAGTCCTCGAGTCCCTCGAATTCGTCGGTGACGAGGTGCTCGACGTCCAGGCCGGCGCGCAACAGATCGAGCATCTTGATCCAGGTCTCGAAGATCCGGCGGCCGATGACCGCGTGCAGCGTGAGGCCCTTGAAGATGAAGTCATTCGTGTAGTCGCGGATCGTGAGGCTCTTCTCCCGCGGCAGGCCCAGCAGGGACAGGACTCCTCCGCGGCGGGCGCCGGCGAGGCCGAGATTCACGGAGGCCTCCGCTCCCGAAAGCTCGAGGACGACGTCCGCGCCTCCGCCGGTGGCCTCCCGGAGGCTGCCGACGGCGTCCTTCGTTTTCGAGAGGTCGATGACCGTGACGTTTCGGAGTCCGCGCTCACTCGCCCAGCGCCGGGCGTGCGCGGCGGCATGGCCGTTGACCTCTGTTATGGCGATTTGGGAGGCCCCCGAGATGCGCGCGATCTCGGCGCACATCGCGCCGATCGGTCCGTATCCGAGCACCGCGACCGAGCGGCCGGAGAGATCCGCGACCTGCGTCGTGTGGACGGCATTCCCGAGCGCGTCCAGGAAGGCTCCGACACGGACGGGGACGATTTTCCGGTCGAGGGGGACCACGTTGAACGCGGGCACGACCACGTATTGCGCGAAGGAGCCGTCGCCGTGAACGCCCAGGATTCGAGTGTTCTCGCAGATGTGCCGCTGTCCGGTTCGGCACGGCCGGCAGTGCCCGCAGGTAACGTGCATCTCGGCGGAGACGTACTGGCCGATCTCGAGGTGAGGCCGCTTGCCGCCGGGCCCGAACCCGACGATCTCGCCGCAGAACTCGTGGCCGTAGATGCGCGGCGGCTGGACCATTCCGGCCATGGAGGGGTCCCACTGATAGATGTGCTTGTCCGAACCGCAGACCGCGGTGGCGAGGACCCGGATCAGCACCTCGGCGGGACCGGGCTCCGGAACGGGAACCGTGCGCACCTC
>DATNMZ010000240.1:0-3097 GCA_035602095.1 Thermoanaerobaculia bacterium | reverse complement strand
CCTCCTCCTTCTTGAGGACGAGCTGCATGTCGAAGTCGAACTCGCTCCCGGCGAGGAATCGCGTCCAGTCCGCCACCGCCCGGTGGGAGTCGCCCGGAGGGAGAAAGCTCTCGAATTGCCGGAGCGTCAGGGGGCCGAGCCGGACGCGAAACTTCGACTGCGCGTTGAAGATCCGGGCCCCGCAGACCATGTCGCGTCCGAGGGAGCTGTTGGCGGCTCCGAGCCGTGACCGATGCTCGGGCTCCAGGGCGATCCACTGGCCGGAAAACTGGAGGAGCCGCGCGGGGGCGCCGAAATAGTCGCGCAGGATCGCCTCGATCGCCACGGCGGAGTGGGGCCGCTGCGCAATCAATCCGGCGTAGCGGAGCAACCCCTGATCGGGGATGGCCAGCCGGCCCCGCAGACCCGCCGTGCCCATCCCGATCAGATCGAAGAGGTACTCGGTAAAGGCGTCTTCGCCCGTCCGCTCGTAGGAGATGGGAAACCGGTACTTCTCCCATGCCCGGTAAAACAGGGAGACCATCCGGTGGTTGAAGATGTCGAGAAACTCCCACAGCGTGTTGTCCCGATGGCGCGTTCGGTCGATGACGAGCTCGGTGTAGGCGTGTGGGAGCACCCCGGTCGGCCCCGTCATGCCCAGGAACGTGACCACCATCTCCGGAGGCGCTCCCGGGCGTCCCGTGTCTCGGATCTCGTGGACCGCGCTCGCCGGGAATTCCAGAGAGACCCGCGTCCGGAACCGGACGGCCTCCCGGAGCGGCGAACCCGAACCGCCGACCGGATCGCGGCTGCGGTCCATTCGTTCCAGGAGCCGAACCGCCTGGAAAAAGTCGAAGCGGTAGCTCTCCTCGAAGAGCCGCTCTCTCACAGGACGATCTGCTCCCCGGCTCTCGCCGGCCAGCGCTTCAGGACCCCTTCCCGCTGACGGGATGTGGCGATCGTCTGAGCGAAGGAATTGACGGAGGCATACAGCCCGAAGAACCGCTCGAGCACGGACGCGAAAAGAAAGACCCCGGAGCCGATGAACTGCTGTTCGTCGAACTCGACGGTCACTTCCACTCCGCGGACGAAGCCGGCGTGGCTCGTCCCGATCGGCCTCAGCACCCGCCGCGCCGCGACCCGCGCGATTCCCGCGATCTGCTGGCGGGTCGCGCTCGAGTCGGAGAAATCGTAGAGCTTCAGGATCTCCTGGAGGGCCTCCGGGCTGGCCGCCCCTTCGCGCTCGACCAGCGACAGATAGTTCAACGAGAGGTGGGAGATGAGCCTCCAGTGGGCGCCGCGGCGCAGCGGGATCCGCAGACTGGGCGTCGGCTTGCGGAGGCAGCGGATCGCGCTGAAAACCCCGGCTCCCTCGAGGTGAAAGTCCCCCTCCGGATTGCCGAAGGGGAGCCGGCCGGGGAGGTCGCGGTTGCTGCACGTCGTCCGGACCGTGAGGGTCTCCGCCTCGGGCACGAGAGGTCGAAACGACAGATCGACGAAGGTCAGGTAGACCTCCGTTCCCTCGTCTTCTTTGCGCTGGGAGGGGCGCCGGCCCGCGTGCCAGAACGCCTGCCCCGCCTCCCCTTCCCGGGAATGCCGGATCGAATAGAAGGGCTGATAAACGGTTGGCCGTTCCTGGTCCGGCCGCGCGCTCGAGACCTCGTCGACGGAATAGACCTCCATTGCAGCCTGCCGCCCGACGTCCGGGATGACGCGGTACTCGCTCTGAAGGTGTGAGAGGCGGACCGGCTCGGCGATCTGTTCGAAGAGGTTGGCGACCGGAGCGCAGTTGAGCCGGAACGTCTGCGCGTTCACGCCCCGCTCCAGGGCAAACTCGCGATCGAGGAAGAGCAGAATATCCGCCGTCGGCCCGAACCCGCCCGCCGCGATCCGCTCCAATCCCGCAACGTCGAAGAAGAGAAACTTCTCGGGAAAGGCGAAGTACTCCTGGAGGAGCCGGTATCCCACGAAGGACCGGTCGCCGCCCGGCAGGAGGCCTTCGTCCGCGCCGAAGCCCACCGACCGCAGGGCCTCCGGGGGCAAAGTGTAGCCGCCCCTCTCTTCGTTGCCGGACGGACGGACGGCGATCCGGATCACCCCGCTGAAGAGGAGCTCGTAGAGCGAATGGACGTGCTTGGCGTCGCCCTGCAGGTAGAAACGGAGCCGGTCGAGCGGACGGTCCGGCTCCTCCGGCGTCTTCTCGCGCAGCGTCGAAAAGGCGAGGCCGGCGAACGTCCGCAGCTCGAGGTGCAGGATACTGCGCGTCCCCGCCGGGACCGCAACGCCGGGAGCCGGCAGCTCGAACCGCGCGCCGGCGACTTCGATTGGCCAGATCGTGACCGGATACGAAGTCCGGAACCGGCACGGAGAGCCCTCGACCGGGTTCGAGTAGATCATCGACCCGCGAGGCACGGTCTGGCCCGTCTGTATGTTCGCGCGCTCCGGATCCACGACGAATTGAACGATCGAGAGCGAAGGGACGGGCGCGAGAAAGTTCGGATAGAGGACGTTCAAGAGCGACTCGGTGACCTCCGGGAACTCGTCGTCGATCTTCAGACGGATCCGGCCGGCGAGAAACGCGACGGCCTCGATCATTCGTTCGACGTGCGGGTCCTCGCAACGGTCCGGCTCCAGCAGAAGCCGCGAGGCGATCTTCGGGTACTTTTCGGCGAATTCGGCGCCGAGCTGCCTCAGGAACGCGAGCTCGCGCTCGTAATACTCGAGGAGCTCGTCACGCATCGCGGCCTTCCCGACGCGGGCACGGGCTGAGTTTCCGGCTCCTCATGAGCCCTGCAGTACGAATTCGCGGGTGCCGAGCTGCAGGACGGAATCGAAGGTGACGGGCTCGGGGGCAGGCTCAACCCGGAGACGCGCCTCGATCCGAAATCGCACCGTTCGATCGACCTCGGACATGGTCTCGAGCGTCACCTGCACCGCCTCGAGCCTGGGCTCGAATCGCGCCACGGCGTCCTCGATCGTCCTCCGAAGCGTCTCCTGGTCCCCGCCGCCACGCACGTTCCACGAAGAAAAATCGGGAAGACCGAACGCGGCGAGCGAGCGATTGAGCTCCGGAAGGTCCTCCGGGATCCCCGTGGCGTTGGCGCGCGTGTTCAACAGC
>DATNMZ010000239.1:0-8991 GCA_035602095.1 Thermoanaerobaculia bacterium | reverse complement strand
CAAGGAGTACATCGGCCAGAACAAGGTACGGGAAAATCTCGGAGTCTTCCTGGCGGCGGCGCGCGGGCGCGGGGAGCCCCTCGATCACGTCCTGTTGACCGGCCCCCCCGGGCTCGGCAAGACGACGCTCGCCCACATCGTCGCCAGGGAAATGGGCGCGGGACTTCGAATCACGTCCGGGCCCATGATCGCCCGCACGGGAGATCTCGTCGGGATCTTGACGACCCTGCAGCCGAAGGATGTCCTCTTCATCGATGAAATCCACCGCTTGAACCCCGCCATCGAAGAAGCCCTGTACCCGGCGATGGAGGACTCCAAGGTGGACATCGTCATCGGAGAGGGACCCATGGCCCGCACCATGCCCCTCGCGGTTCCCGCTTTCACGTTGATCGGCGCGACGACCCGCCCCGGCCTGCTCTCCCAGCCGCTCCATGCCCGGTTCGGGATCACGTTTCGGCTCGACTTCTACGACGCCGCGTCGCTCGCGATGATCCTCGACCGCTCCGCGAAGATCCTCGGGATCCGCATCTCGGAGGACGCCGCGCGCGAGATAGCCGGCCGCAGCCGGGGCACGCCTCGAATCGCCAACCGCCTGCTCCGGCGCCTGCGCGATTTCGCCGAGGTCGCCGGCAAGTCTTCGATCGACCGGGAGACGGCCCGGCAGGCGCTCGCCCGGCTCGAAGTCGACGAGCACGGCTTCGACGAAGTGGACCGCCGCATCCTCTCGACCATCATCGAAAAGTTCGGCGGAGGGCCCGTCGGAATCGGCTCGATCGCCGCCTCGATCGGGGAGGACCGCGGGACGCTCGAGGACCTGTACGAGCCCTACTTGATCCAGGCCGGCTTCCTCCAGCGCACGCCGCGGGGCCGGATCGCGTCCGCCAGCGCCTACCGGCATCTCGGGATCACTCCCCCGCTGCGCGACGGGTCGCTGTTCTAGGGTATGGGCCGGAGGGCCCGGCCCCCTCGCTTATGAAGCGCGGCGTCCTGATCTACAACCCGGCCGCGGGCCAGAGAAACCGGCGGTCCCGGATGGCGCGCCTGGTCGAGGAGATGAGGCTGCGGGGTCTGGAGCTCGTCCATGCTCCGACGGAGCGCTCCCGCCATGCGATCGAGATTGCGCGCGAGTTCGCGGCGCGCGGCGTCGATCTCGTCGTCGTCTACGGCGGGGACGGCACGGTCTCGGAAGCCGCCTGGGGGCTCACGGGGACTGGCATTCCGCTCGCCGTCCTTCCGGGCGGAACGTCGAACGTCCTCGCGCGGGAGCTGTCGATTCCGCTCGCGATCGACCGCGCGAAGGAGCTCCTCTGGACGGGCGTTCCCCGCCGGGTGCGGATCCTGACCGCGAACGACCGGCCTTTCCTCCTCTGGGCGGGCGCGGGCCTCGACGCGCGGATCATGAGACGCATGAGCCCCTTCTTGAAGCGCTGGTTCGGGCGCGCCGGGATCTTCTGCACGGTCGCGCCGGAGTTCTTCCGCTACGAGTTCCCCCGGCTGGAAGTCTCCGTCGACGGGGTCGCGCACGAAGCGACATTCGCGGTCGTCTGTCACGCGCGCCGCTACGCGGGCGAGTGGATCATTGCGCCGGAAGCCTCGCTCGACACGGAGGAGATGGACGTGATGCTCTTCTCCGGGCGCAGCCGCTGGGATTTCTTCCGGCTGTTTCGACAGATCCAGTTGGGCCGGGCCGGACACCTGACGGCCGGCCTCGGGCGGACCGTGCGGGGCCGGACCATCGAGATTCGCTCCCGGGAGAGCTACCCCGTCGACGTCCAGGTGGATGGCGATTGCGTGCTCGAAACGCCGATCATCTGCCGCGCATCGTCAAACGAAGTGACGATTCTGGTGCCTGGCCAGTAGTTGTCAGTTATCAGTTATCAGTTGTCAGTTATCAGTTCGTTGTCCGCCGGGCTGATTGCTGATAGCTACTTCTTCCTCACGGCGCGCTCCACGTCGGCGATCTCCTTCGGCGCCGCGCAGGAGAGGCACTCCGAGCCCGTCGGGGTCACGAGGAGGGTGTCTTCGATCCGCACACCGATGTTCCACCACTTCGGATCGACGCCGGCCATGTTCGCCGGGATGTAGATTCCCGGCTCGACCGTCAGGACCATGCCGGGCTCTAAGGCGCGCGAAGCGGATGCGGTCCGGTACCGGCTGGGGTCGTGCACGTCCATCCCGACCCAGTGCGAAACGCCGTGCCGGGTGAACTGGAAGTAGGTCCGGTCGGCGATCAGCTTCTCCACGTCTCCGGAAAGCAGCCCCATCCGGACGAGCCCCTCGGTCTGAGCGCGCGCGCTCGTCTTTTCGATCTCGTCGTGTGCGACGCCGGGGCGCACGCGGGCGATCGCCGCCTTCTGCGCCGCGAGGACCACCTCGTAAACGGCGCGCTGTTCCGTCGAGAAACGGCCGTTGACGGGGTACGTCCGCGTGATGTCGGTCGCGTAGGAGCCGTATTCCGCGCCCGAATCGTTCAACAGAACGTCGCCCTCCTTCATCTGCCGGTCGTTTTTCGACCAATGGAGGAACACGGAGTTCGGGCCGGACGCGGCGATCGAGGGGTACGCCATCCGGCGCGCGCCGTTGGAGAGGCAATACGAGTCGAGCGCCTGCTGGACTTCGAACTCGTAGCGGCCGGGAGCGGCGGAGGCCATGGCGAGGATGTGCGCCTTCGCCGAGATATCGGCCGCGCGGCGCAGAAGGGCGACCTCGTCGGCGTCCTTGACGAGGCGCATCTCATGAAGGATCTCGCGCGCATCGACGACCGTCGAAGGACCCATCTCGCGAGCGCGCATCGCATCGAGGCTCGCGCGGAACTTCTCCACCCAGGCGATGTCGCCGCCGTCGTGCAGGAAGATGCGGTCGACTCCCGCCAGATAGCCGCCAACGGGTCCCTGTCGGGGGGACTCCATCCGCAGGAGCGAGCCCTGGAAATCGGAAGTGGGAAATCCCGCATCGGCGCCGTACTCGGCGACCGCGCCCTCGGGCCCGGTCCGCTGGCCCTCGTAGATCTCCCGCCGAGCGTCTCGCGCCCGCAGGAAGAGGATGTACCGCTTTCCGTCCCCGGCCCCCGGGCGCAGCACGGCGATGGCGTCGGGCTCGTCGATACCCGTCAAGTAGTAGAAGTCCGAGTCCTGGCGGTACGGATACTCCGTGTCGTTCGACATCATCCGGATGGGCGCCGAACGGAGGATCGCGACCGAGCCCGGTGGCAGCTTTGCCAGGAACTTGTCCCGGTGCGCGCGGAACATCTCGCGCGGCGGGGTGATGACGGGATGGTCGAGGGCGGGCGAAACCGGCGTCGCGCAGACCGCGAGCAGCGCGACGGACAGCAAGAGCTTTTTCAGCACCGGCACCCCTTCAGCTTTTCAGCGCTTCGAGATGAAGGACCAGGGAGCCGGCGCGGCGGCGATGCCGGACGGCGGGACGGCGCCCGGACGCACCACCATTTCGATCCGGCCGCGGTGGTTCTTCAGGATCCGGCGGACCGGAACTCCGGCGGCGGCCTCTTCCAGGATGTCGGCTCCCGTCTCGTCCACTTTCGCCAGGTACGCCTCCCACACCGCTTCCCCGACCGACATGCCCCGGAAGACGACGTTGCCCATCCGTTCGAACTCGCGCTGGAGGTATGCGAGCTTCTCCCGAATCGACTCTTCGGAGGCGAGCGACTCGTCCTCGTACGGGGTGTGGGGCTTGGGGATGAACGCGTTCACGCTCGGCACGAGCTGCGCGACGCGCCCGAACGAGCGGCCTTCGGCGATCGCGATCTCGCGCAGATCCCCGACCATCCGCACGATGTCGTGGACGTCTTCGTCGGTCTCGCTCGGAAGCCCGACCTGCAGATAGAGCTTCAGGCGCGTAAACCCCTGCGCGAACACCAGGCGCGCTTTTTCGCGGAGCATCGCATCGGAAACCTTCTTGTTGATGTGCCGGCGAAGCCGCTCGTTGCCGGCCTCGGGGGCGATCGCGAGGGCCTTCTCGCCCTGCCGCGCGAGGATCTCCAGGAGGGGCGCCTCGATCGCGTCGATCTTGATGGAGGAGAGGGCGATGTGGAACTGGAGCTCGGAGAGCCCCGTGAGGATCGTTTCGATCTCGGGGTGGTCGCAGACGGCCGTGGCGATCAATCCGACGCGGTCCGTCAGCGGGCGCGCCTCGCGGGCGACCGTCAAGATCGAGGCGGCGGAGTACTGCTTGATCGGCGCCATGGCGTAGGCCGCCCAGCAGAATCGGCACATCTCGGTGCACCCGCGGGAGATCTCGATCAAGAGCTTGTCGGCGAGCTCCGTGCGCGGGGTCAGGATCGTCGTGTGCGGCACCTCGAAAAACGGCGAGACCTCGTTGCGGGACATCGGCTGCTGGATGACGACCTTCCCGCCGTCGGCGGCCTCCGCGCGGAGGCCGTGGACCGCCGGCACGAAGAGGCCGGGCGTCCTGGCCGCTCGCGCGAGGAAGTCCTCACGGGAGAGGCCGGATTGAAGGAGCTCGGCGATCCGGGGCACCAGCCTCTCGCCGTCGCCCAGCGCGAAAATGTCCACGAACGGCGTCAACGCCGCCGGGTTCATCCGGGCGATGTCCCCTCCGACGAGCAGCACCGGATGCCGCTCGTCCCGCGCCTCCCGCCGCCGCGGGATCCCGGCGGCGTCGAGCGTCTTGACGATGTTGACGATGTCCATTTCCCACGACAACGACCAGGCGAGAAGGCCGAACTCGGAAAGAGCGGTCCCGCTCTCGAAGGTTGCCGCCGGTTCCCCCTCCTCGAAGAAGAACCTTTCGCAGACCAGGTCCGGGACGCGGTTCAAGAGTCGGAATACCCATTGAAAGCCGAGGTTGGACATTCCGATCTCGTAGGAGTTCGGGAACCCGAGAGCGATCCGGTATGCGCCGAATCGCTTCGGGCTTTCGGTGAACCGCTCGAGGGAGGCGAGCTCCCGGTTCTTCTCGGTCGGGCGCATGGCGAACCGCCGATTATACCGGCGAATCCGCTTCGATCCCGAACACCCAGTCACAGACGTTCGTGCCCGTCGGGCGGGTCACGAAGAGATCGCCGAGCGCCTCGAAGAAGGGCTCGGTGTCGTGCCGCGCAAGCGCCCGTTCGACCGACAGTCCGCGCCGCCGGGCGCGCGCGAGCGTCGTACCATCCACGAAGGCGCCCGCCGCGCGCGAGCTCCCGTCCCGGCCGTCCGAGGCCGCCGCGAGCAGAGCGACCGGGAGGCCCTCGATCGACCGCGCGGCGCCGAGGGCGAGCTCGAGGGTCCGTCCGCCCGCGCCGGGGCGGCGGTTCAGACGCACGGTCGTTTCGCCTCCGGCGAGAAGAACGGTCCGCCGTTTCAGGGCAGCCGCGGCGCGGGCGATCCGGGCGCCTTCCTCGGCCGCTTCGCCCGACAGCCGGCGCCGGTGATTCCTTACGGCGAGCCCCCGGCTGCGGGCGAACGTCCGCGCGGCCTCCACTCCTGTGCGGTTCGACGCGACGATCCGAACGAGGTCCCGCCGCCGGCCGCGAATCGTCGGTCCCGATCCCACCAACGCAGGGCGATCGCCCGGCACGTCGGAAAGCACGAGCGTGACGAGCGTCGCGGCGGTCTCGCGCCCGAGCGCGCCTCCCTTGACCCGCGAGAGGGACGTCCTCAAGCGATTGACTTTCTCGATGGATGCCCCGGAGCGCACGAGGTCGCGAATGCGCCGACGCTTCTGCGAGAGAGTCAGCCCCGGCTTCGGCAGGCAGAGCAGGGACGAGGTGCCTCCGGAGATCAGACAGAGGATGAGATCCTCCCGACCGAACCCGGAGAAGAACTCGACCGCCCGGCGAGCCGCCCGCACACTCGAGAAGTCCGGTTCGGGATGGGAGCTCCGCAGCACTGCGGCGCGCCCCGCCGGGACGGGAGCGGAGCCGCGCGGCACGATGACGAGCGCCTGGTCGAAGTCAAGCAGGCCTCCGGCGACCCCCGCGAACATGCCCGCGGCCGCCTTCCCGACGGCGAAGACTCCGATCCGGCGCGCCTTCCGCAGCCGGCGGGAGACTTCGGGGTCTCGAAGCGCGTGGCGGACCGCTCGGACCGGATCCACTCCGGCGAGCGCCGCCCGATAGAGGGCCGCCAGGAGCGCCCGGTTTCCGCTCGGCTTCGATCCGGCGCTCATGGTTGCACCGTATATGATCCGCAGACCGGATTTTCCGGCTCGACAAGAAGAGGTGGGCCATGAAGAAGTTCTTCCAAAGCGCGGTCGTCGTCGCCATCGCCTTCGGTCTCGTGTCGCTGGCCTCTGCGGCGCCGGACAAGCCCGCGGGAAGCTGGACGGGTTACGTGACGGAGACTCACTGCGGCGCCAAGGGCGCGAACGCGGAGCACGCCGACTGCGCCGTCAAGTGTGTCAAGGACAAGGGAGCCAAGTGGGCTCTCTACACGCCGGACGACAAGAGCGTCTTCGTCCTGTCCGGAGACGACGCGATGATGTCGAAAATGTCGGGCATGGCGGGCAAGAAGGTGACCATCAAGGGAACGATGGACAAGGAAAAGAAGACCATCACGGTCGCGAACATGGAGCAGGGGGCTTAAGGCCGTACGTCCGGCTCGCGAGCCAAAAAGCCCCGCGCGCGGGGCTTTTTTTGTTTCTGCGCCTCCGAGTGTCCTGTGTCGTCGGCGCGGCCCGCCCGTCCCCGCCCGCGGGCGGCCGCAAGGGCCGCCCTAGCGTCTGACGGCGGAAAGCTGGGCGATCGTGCTGCGGCATCCCTCCCGCAGCGAGGAGAGCGTCGAGACGAGCCCGAGGAGGCCCCGGTTGCCGGCGAGCGCCATCTGATCCTGGAGCGCCGTTGACACCGCCTGGAGCCCATCCGCCATGACCCGGCGCTGCTCGTCGGTCGACCCCCGCGCGGTGGCGGCAGCGTTCAACGCGGCCGTGTTTTCCGCCAGCAGCGCGGCGTAGGAGGCGAGTCCGTCCGGCGTGGAGGCGGGCATCGCCGATGGAGGCAGCGTCCGGAGGATCACCTCCGTCTGCTGCGCGGCCCAGACCGTCTGGGCGAGCCGGGCCTGAAAATCCGAGAGGAGCGAGGCTCCCGCGGAAGCCGAAAGGAGCAGCCAGACCGCTCCCACCGCCGGAATCGAGGCTCTTCGCGCTCGTCCCATCGTGGACCTCCCGTGTCGTTCGATATCCGCAACGCTCGAGCCCGCGGCGAATTCCGAACCCCCGAACCGTTTCGGGCTACCAGCGCCGCCGCCGGACGAGCGCGGGCCCCGGTAGAATAACGAGCGTCCAACGGAGGTCTTCGAACCGGATCCATGAGCGCCCGCCCCCTTCCCTTCCGACCGCCCCGACCCGAGGAGTACCCCCCGATGGGCGGGGACCATCACTGGGCTCGAGCCTCGCGAGATCTTCGCGCCCGGCTCAACCAGTCGGTTCCGCACGAGGTGTTGAAGGAGGTTCACCGCAAGAGTCCCGGACGCCACCTCGCCATCGCCGCCCGGCAGTTCGCGATCCTGCTCGTGGCGTCTCTCGTCTCCTGGAAGTTTGCCGAGCCCTGGATCTGGATCCCCGCCGCGGTCGTCTCGGGTTGGACCGTTTTCAATTTCACGGTCCTGCTGCACGAGGTCGTGCACCGGGCGGTGTTCAACGGCGCGCGGCCACGCGCGGAGCGAGCCCTGGCGATCCTCTACGCGATCCCCTCCGGGATCTCCTCGCTGCAGTTCACCCGCTGGCATCTGACTCACCACGCCGAGCTCGGCGACGCCGACGCGGACCCGAAGCGCCACTACCTGTCGCCGAAACGCAACCGCCGCTGGTACAAGGCGCTCTATTTCACGCCCGCACTCTTCCCCATCTACTTCCGGGCCGCGGCGCGAGAGACGGCGATCTACCCGCCGAACCTGCGGCGGCGCATCGCCCGCGAGCGACTCGCGACGATCCTTCTGCACCTCGCGATCCTGGGAGCGATCCTCGTGGCCGGCGGCGCCGCCGTCCTCGCGCGCGTGTACCTCGTCCCCTACTTCGTCGTGTTCCCCGTCGCCTTCACGCTCAACCGGCTCGGTCAGCATTACGCAATCGACCCGGAGGACCCGGCGAAGTGGGGCACGCTTCTCCGGCCGTCCCGCTGGTGGGACTTCTGGTATCTCTATTCCCAGTACCACCTGGAGCACCATTACTTCACGGGAGTGCCCTTCTACAACCTGCGCAAGCTTCACTTCGCCCTGCGCCCGTTCTTCGACTCGATCGGCTGGAAGCCCGTCGGATACGGGCGGCTCCTGTACGGCTGGTTCGTCGAGAACCAGGCTCCCCACAGCGACTGGCATCTGGCCGGCTGAAAGCCGAGAGGCCGCGCGGGCGGGGCGCCGGCCCGACAACACGATCTATCGCTGCGCGCTCCGGACGAGCTCTTCCAACCGGCTCGTGTCGCCGCGTTCCCGCGCCGTCTCCCCCGACCGGTTGTAGACGACCTTCCCATCGCGATCCAGGATCGCCAGCGTCGGGATGTACCCCGAATAGAGCCTCGCGACGAGCGGCTTCTGCTCGCGGGAGGGCCGGTCGAGGTCGACCACGAGGAACCGGACCGAATCCTTCCGGATCTCGTAGAGCCGGACGAACCGCTCGGCCTCCCGGTTCGTGTTCCAGCAATGGGCCGTTCCGAAAAAGATCGCGGTGGGACGATCCGACGCGATGCGTCCGTCCCCGAGGTTTTCCCCCCGGATCGGGAAGTTGGCCGAGGAGTCGTCGGTGAAGGAGAGCTGCGGCGCAAGCGTCAAGTTCCGCGCGCCGCCGGGGCCGGCGGCCGCCCCGGGAAGCTTGATCTCCGAGCCGCCGGCGGCGAAAAGAATCCCCGGCAGAAGCAGAAGCGCCAGGGTCGCGCTCTTCCGGCGCACCGTTCAGATCTCCCGCCGGAAGAAGACCCGGGTGAGCACGCCGCAGACGAGGGTGAACGTCAGCAGGAAGAGCCAGGGCGGGTAACACGCCGCGACGGGCGCGCCGCGCAGGAGCAGGTCGCGCAGGGCCCGCAACCCGTCAGTCAGC
>DATNMZ010000238.1:0-2335 GCA_035602095.1 Thermoanaerobaculia bacterium | reverse complement strand
CCGGGAGTCGGTCTCGGGCGCGAGATCATCGTCACCGCGCTCGACCACGAGATGGTGAGCCGGCAGGAAATGGTGCTGAAGCCGTAACCGGTCAAGCCGGCGGAGGGGAGCTCGTCATGACCAGGCGCTTCCGGATCTCTGGCGCAGCCGTCCTTCTCTTTCCCGCACTGCTCTTCGCGGCCGAGCCGGGCTCTCCGGATCTCCGCACCGCGGCAATCGTGGACTTGACCCATCCCTTCGACGAAAAGACGCTCTACTGGCCCACGTCCCCTTCCGGTTTCGAGCTGAAGCGGCTCGCCTACGGAGAGACTTCCGGCGGCTGGTTCTATTCGTCCTATTCCTTCTGCGCGCCCGAGCACGGGGGCACGCACCTCGACGCGCCGATTCATTTCGCGCGGAGCGGCAGGACGGCGGACCAGATTCCCGCGCGACAGCTCATCGCTCCGGCCGCCGTCATCGACGTCGCGCGCCAGGCGGAGAAGGATCCGGACTACCGGCTCACGGCCGCCGACGTTCGCGCCTGGGAGTCCCGGCACGGGACAGTCCCCGCCGGCGCGATCGTCCTGCTGCGGACCGGCTGGGGAAAGCGCTGGCCCGACCGCAAGCGGTATTTCGGGGACGACACTCCCAACGACGCCACGAAGCTCCATTTCCCGTCCTACGGAAAGGAGGCGGCGGAGCTTCTCGTCCGCGGGCGCCGGGTCGGAGCGCTCGGGGTGGACACCGCCTCGATCGACGCCGGCGCGTCGACGGACTTCATCGTGCATCGGGTCGCGCTCGGCGCGCAGGTCCCCGGCCTCGAGAACGTCGCGAACCTCGAGCAGGTCCCCGAGAGCGGGGCCTGGGTCATCGCCCTCCCGATGAAGATCGCCGGCGGCTCGGGCGGCCCGCTCCGGATCGTCGCCGTTGTGCCGAAGTGAAACGCGCTGGGCGGGCAACGAAGCGCGGGCTCGTTCCCGCGCGCCTCGTTGTTATCCCTTACGCCCTTACGGAACCTGCGTCGTGAGCGGTTTGCCCTTCTCGGCGAAGAACACCGGGTTGAGTCGGGCGGGGACGGTGCCCTTGTTGGTGCCGTTGTGGATCTGCCCGGGGGCGATCGAGAAGACATCCCCGGCCTTGAAGGACTCCGTGGGCTTGCCCTCTCTCTCGAGCGAGATCGTGCCTTCCTGCACGAACACGTACACTTCCGCAGGGTGAGTGTGCCTTCCCTCCGAGGCACCCGGAGGCAGCTCCACCAGAGTCATCACGGCCTCCCGGCCCGGGATGGTCATGTCCTGCCTCAAGAGAACGGTCCTCTTGACGGCGGGGGCGGCCTGCTGGGCCTTCAGCGCCCCGATGCCCACAACGCCCACGCCCACGGCGATCACCCACAGTAGAGCTGTCTTTGATCTGATGGATTTCATAGCCGCCTCCTCTTTGAGGCCGAATCATATCTACGGGGGTCAGGCCGGGGTCAGGCCGGGGTCAGACCGGCGTCAGTCCTAGACCGGCGACGCTTACCGGGGGCCTCCAAAAAAAAGATACTGAGCCTGTCGATCTGGCTGTCCCTCGATCGACGCCTGAGTAGAGCCAGGGTCTAAACCCGGTCGAGACCGCCCGGGGCCCGGTTCCGAACAGAAGGAGACACACGATGCGATTCATGGTGATCGTCAAAGCCGACAAGAGCTCGGAGGCGGGCGCTCTCCCGGACGAGAAGATCCTGACCGAGATGGGGGCGTACAACGAGCAACTGGCGAAAGCCGGCGTGCTGCTCGCGGGCGAGGGGCTCCAGCCGAGCTCGAAAGGCGCGCGCGTCCGATTCTCGGGAACAAAGCGGACCGTGATCGACGGGCCGTTTTCCGAGACCAAGGAGCTGATCGCCGGCTTCTGGCTGATTCAGGTGAAGTCGAAGGAAGAGGCGATCGAATGGGTCAAGCGCTGCCCCAATCCCTTCCCGGGCAAGGAGTCCGAGATCGAGATTCGCCAGGTATTCGAAGCCGACGACTTCGGCGCCGAGTTCACTCCGGAGCTCCGGGAGCAGGAAGAGCGCATTCGCGCGAAGGCGGCCCAGAAGAAGTAGTACGTCGCTTCCGCTCGCTTCGGGACCCGCTGACGCGCCGGCATGCGGCTCGGCCACAGGCCTCGACCGCCTGTCTGGTCCCTGCGCTCGCTTTCGCTCCCGCAGCGAAAGGCTCCTCCCTCCCTTCGGTCGGGAGACTCCTCTCGCTGCGAGCGGATGGATCGGACTGGCTTTAGAAGCGGTTCACGGCTCCGGATCGGGGCGATAATCGCGGCGCCCTGGCGGGAGAGAGACGGGGACTTTCGATCAGTTCTTGAAGGGAGGCACGGTGATGGC
>DATNMZ010000237.1:0-2015 GCA_035602095.1 Thermoanaerobaculia bacterium | reverse complement strand
GGAATGCTCCCCGAAGTTCGTAGCTCTGCCGTTGGAGCGGGGCGTTAACCACCTGACGCAGTCGAGGAGCCCGTTGTCCGTGTCTCTGTCCGTGTTGAACATTCCGACGAAGAAGATTTGGGGAGGCGTCCCTCAGTCAATACCTATGCGCGTCACCGGTGACGACCGACGCGATGTTCATCAGGCAAGATATCACCGAATCATCGCGACAAGCGCGAGGCGTTCGGGGCTGCGAGGAGGTTCGCCGAGCAACAGCCCGGCGAGAACCGAACCTCGTCAGCGTCCAGCGGTGAATCGTCTCCTCCGGCGCCAGTCCGCCCGGGCTCTCGACGAAATAGTCCACCGTCTGGGCACGGCAGTTCTCGGGACTAGAATCCGACCAACTTGGCTCTCGCACCCGGCACCCGCCTCGGCCCCTACGAGATTCTTGCCGCCATCGGCGCCGGCGGGATGGGAGAGGTATACCGGGCACGGGACGAGCGTCTCGGGCGAGAGGTGGCGATCAAGGTCCTGCCCGCCTCCTTCTCCGCCGATCCCGATCGGCTGCGCCGTTTCGAGCAGGAGGCCCGGGCGGCGGGAATTCTCAATCACCCCAACATCACCGCGGTGTACGACATCGGGACGAACGAAAGCGACGGCGCTCCCTACGTCGTCCAGGAGCTGCTCGAAGGCGAGACGCTCCGCAGCCGCCTGGGCGCAGGGGCCTTCACGCCGCGCAAAGCGCTCGGGCACGCGCTGCAGATCGCGAACGGACTGGCCGCCGCCCACGAAAAGGGGATCGTTCACCGGGACTTGAAGCCCGAGAACATCTTCGTGACGAAGGACGGTCGGGTGAAGATCCTGGACTTCGGCCTGGCCAAACTCACTTCTCCCCGCGAGGAAGGCTCGGCCTCTCGCCTGCCAACGACGGCCGGGGAAACCGAGCCCGGCATGGTCCTGGGCACGCTCGGCTACATGTCGCCGGAGCAGGTGCGCGGGAAGCCGGCCGACGCGCGGTCGGACATCTTCTCTTTTGGAGCGATCCTCTACGAGATGCTCTCGGGCAAGCGCGCGTTCCACGGCGACTCGGCCGCCGACACGATGAGCGCGATCCTGATGAAGGACCCGCCGGACCTCTCGGTGACCAACCAGAACATCTCGCCGGGCCTGGAGCGCGTCGTCCGCCACTGCCTGGAGAAAAACCCGGAGGAGCGTTTCCAGTCGGCCCGGGACCTCGCCTTCGACCTGGAGAGTCTCTCCGACATCAGCGGAGTCGCGCCGGGAGGAAAGGCCGCCCCGGCGGCGAGTTCCCGGCGCACCGGACTTCTCCTGCTCGTTGCCGGAGTGGCTGTGGCGGCACTGGCCCTCGCAGCGATAACGTGGCTCCGTCCGCGCGGAAAGTCCATCGACTCGATCGCTGTCCTCCCCTTCGTCAACGGGAGCCGGGACCCCAACGCCGGCTACTTGAGCGACGGGATCACCGAGAGCATCATCAACAGCCTGTCACGCCTGCCCCACCTGCGCGTGACGGCCCGATCCACCGTCTTCCGCTTCAAGGGCCGAGACGAGGACCCGCAGAAGGTCGGACGAGACTTGAACGTGGGCGCCGTCGTCTCGGGAAAGGTCACCCAGCGGTGCGACGTCCTGTCCATTCAGGCGGACCTCATGGACGTGGGCAGCGGCTCGCAGCTCTGGGGCGATCATTACGAACGCAAGCTGGCCGACATCCTGAGCGTTCAGGAAGAGATCGCCAGGGAGATCTCCGAGAAGCTGCGCCTTCGCTTGACCGGCGAAGAGAAACAGCGGCTCACCAAGCGCTACACGGCAAACACCGAGGCCTATCAGCTCTACTTGAAAGGCCGTTACGCCTGGGAGCAGAGAACCCAAAGCGGGCTGACGCAGAGCATCGAGTTTTTCCAGAAGGCGATCGAAAAGGACCCGGGCTACGCGCTGGCCTACGCCGGGCTGGCGGACTCCTATGCCGTCCTCCCCTCATACAGCTTCCTGTCGCCCGGAGAATCCTTTCCGAAGGCAGT
>DATNMZ010000236.1:0-3174 GCA_035602095.1 Thermoanaerobaculia bacterium | reverse complement strand
CCGATAGCGCATCAACGTGCCTGCCAGCGCGGTGACCATGGCGAGCGCATCAGTCGCGGCCACTTGCCACGCTCGGGTCAAGCCCATGACGAGCGTCCACCCGATGCCAACCGCAAAGGCGATGAATAAGCCCGCCAGTCTCTGCCGGTTGGCAAAGAACAGCATTGCGAGACACATGAGGAACGGAATGCCGAATTCGACAAGCTCGCGCGTTAGGTCGCTCATATTTAGCAAATTTGGTCGGGGCGGCCGGGATCGAACCGGCGACCATCTGCTCCCAAAGCAGATACGCTACCCCTGCGCTACGCCCCGTGCCTCGGATTATCCTACGAGGAAAAGAGGGTTACAGGCTCGTTGCGAGCCAATGACCTGAGAAAGCCGAGCGGTCAGCCTCCAGTCTTCAGTTCTCAGTCTTCAGTTCTCAGTTTCGGGTGACGAGGTCCTGCGATCGACGAAACTGAGAACTGATAACTGACAACTGAAAACTCCCCAGCAATGTCCTCTCTCCTCCGGAGAAAGTTGATCGAGCCGGTCGTCGAGACCGGGAAGCTTCTCCGCGCGACGTTCTCGAGGTGGGACGCGCACGACGCACTGACGCAGAGCGCGGCGCTCGCCTTTTACACACTCTTCTCGCTCGTTCCGATCCTGGTCCTGGTCATCGGGATGGCGGGTGCGGTGTTCGGGCGGGAGGCGGTGCAGGGGCAGATCGTCCATCAATTCGCGTCGCTGATGGGAGAGAAGCAATCGCTGGCCGTAAAAGAGATGCTCACGGCGGCGACGGGGCAGAAGGCGGGGTGGCTCGCGGAGGCGATCGGCGTCGTAACGCTCGTGATCGCCGCCACGGCCGCCTTCGTCCAGCTTCAGATCTCGCTCAACCTCGTCTGGGAGGTCGCTCCCAAGCCGGGACCCATGATCCGCACGATGTTGAAGAAGCGGCTCGTCTCCTTCGCCCTCGTGATCGGCATCGGGTTTCTCCTCTCCGTCTCTCTGGCTCTGTCGGCGGCGATCCAGTCCCTGCGCGAGTACACGGCGGCCCGCCTCCCGATGCCGGTGTCGCTCCTCGAGGGAATCCACCTCGTGACGTCCTTCCTCATTTTCGCGTTTCTGTTCGCCGCGATCTTTCGAATCCTTCCGGACGCGGAGATCGCCTGGCGGGACGTGTGGCTCGGAGCCTTCGTCACCTCGTTCCTCTTTTCGGTCGGCAAATACCTGATCGGTCTCTACCTCGGACACTCGACATTGACCTCTCCCTTCGGCTCCGCGGGGTCGCTCGTCCTGATCATCCTGTGGGTCTACTACGCCTCCCTGATCCTCCTGTTCGGGGCGGAATTCACGCGGGTACACTCACTCCGCGTGTCTGAGACGTCGCCTCCGCCCTCGCCGGGAGGCGAGCGGGTCAAGAAGGTCGCGATCGATCGGACGACCCGCCGGCCCAAACGCGCGCGCCACCGCGGATAGGCAAGGTCGGGACCGGATACCCTACGCTGCGCAACGCCGCACGTCGCGAGCCACTTCGGAGGAAAGCGCTGATGTACCGCGAGTACGTGAAATGGGACTCGCCGATCCTGGGCCGCTCGATGGAGCTCCTTCGGTTCGGACACGCCGGCCGCCCGATGATCTGGTTTCCCACGTCGAAGGGGCGCTTCTATCAGAACGAGGACTTCGGGCTCGTCGGAGCGGTCGCGGATCTCGTCGAAGACGGGCGGCTCCAGGTCATTTGCGTCGACAGCGTGGACGACGAGAGCTTCTACGCCGCACAGAAGCATCCATCGGAGCGCATCGCCCGGCACGACCAGTACGACCACTACCTCGCCGGGGAGGTCGTCCCCTGGATTCGCGAGAAGGGAGACGCGGCGCGAAAGATCGGCACCCTCGGAGCGTCGTTCGGGGCGTACCACGCCGTGAACTTCGCGCTGCGCCATCCCGACGCCGTCGACAAGGCGGTCGGCTTCTCGGGCAAGTACGACATCCACTCCTTCCTCGACGGGTTCTGGAACGAGACCGCCTACTTTCACTGTCCGACGGCCAACGTGCCGAACATGGATGGCGAATGGGTCGCGAAGCTCTCGCGGATGGACATCGCGATCGTGACCGGAGAGACGGACAACATCGTCGAGGGCTCCCGGCAGATGATCCGGATCTTCCTCGAGAAGGGCATCCCGCACCGGGGAGACATCTGGCCGGCGCCGTACGGCCACGACTGGCCGTTCTGGAAAGAGCAGATTCGCCAGTACGTCTGAGGAGAACTGAAAACTGAGAACTGAAAACTGAGAACTACCCCGCGGGCCACAGACACCCGGCCGAGCCCACCCACGTGCGGTCCTTGTTGAAGGCGACGCCCATCATCTTTCCCTGCGACAGCCGGGCGAGCGTCGTGACGGACAGCGGTTTCCCGTTCCTCCACACGAACATGACCCGAACCTCGACCTTCGAGGCGCCGCCGTCGGTCGTCTCGATCACGGGCGCGTATTCGACCTTGCGCATCAGAAGCGTGCGCCGCCGGTGCTCCTCCGGCACCGAGGCGATCTCCCAGGGCGTCACGTCCACCTTCACTCCGGTGCCGGCGAAGGAAAAGAGGGGCTTCAGCACCCAGTTCTCGAGATCTCGGGGGAGCTCCGGAAGATCCGACAGGAAGTGCGCCTCGGGAATCGCCGGATGGGAGAGCGCCGGGAGGGAGTGCTTGCTCCACCGGTAGTACCAGTTCGGGTGCCCCGCCCACTGGACGTCGAGCGGGTCGCGAAAGTCGAACGGAAAGGCGAGCGGCTTGCCGGCGAGCTCGTCGAAGATCACGCGGTTGTAGATCCGAAGAATGCGCGTCGGCACGCCGTCCCGCCGGTACCAGAGCTCACGGCCGCGCTTCTCGATCTGCCGCGGATCGATCGCGCGAACTCCCCAGAGCTTCTCCGTGCAGGAGAAATCGACCGCGGTCTTCTGGTGCGGCGGGTCGATGTCGAGGAGCACGACGTTCTCGGGCGGCGCGTCCCCGAGAATCGCGGCGCCGAGTTCCCGCACGTACCCTTCCGGATCGAGGCCGGAGAGGAGGAAGCCGAGCTCCTCGCCGCCGGGGGTGATCTCCCGCTGGAGACGCGACTGGAAGAGCTGGAAGCCATAGAGCGACGGGAAGGCCTGCAGCTCGATCAGTTTCGCGGCGAGTCGTCCCCCCTCGCGGACGAC
>DATNMZ010000235.1:0-6043 GCA_035602095.1 Thermoanaerobaculia bacterium | reverse complement strand
CGGGAAACGGGGATCGGGAAACGGGGATCGGGAAACGGGAGTCGGGAATCGGGAATCGGGAATCGGGAATCGGGAATCGGGAATCGAAAATGGGTCCCCGAGGCTCCATTCCCGATCACCCGATCGCAGATCACCCGATTGATCACCCGATCGCCCGATCGCAAATCACCCGATTGCAACAGTCGCCTCGATCCGTCCAAGAGTCATTTACTCCTTCGGCGCCGGTAGCGGCAGTCTCGAAAGATCGAGGCCCCGCATCCCCATGCGCGCCGTCTTCATCAGCTTGCGCATCTGCTGGTACTGCTTCAAGAGGCGGTTGATCTCCGAGACGCTCGTCCCGGAGCCGCTCGCCACTCTCTTCTTGCGGGGCCCATTCAGGATCTGCGGGTAGCGGCGTTCATCCGGCGTCATCGAGTCGATGATCGCTCCGACCCGGGTGAGCTGCTTCTCGTCGACCGCCTCCGGGGCCGAAAGCCCGCGGAAAGCGCCCCCCTTGGGAAGAAGATCGAGGAGGCTCGAGAGGGAGCCCATCTTCCGCATGGAGCGAAGCTGCTCCCGGAGGTCTTCGAGGGTGAACTCTCCCGCGCCCGCGCGCTCCGCGACGCGGCGCGCCGCCGATTCGTCGACCTGGGCTTCCACCTTTTCGATGAGAGTCAGCACGTCGCCCATCCCGAGAATCCGCGAGGCCATGCGGTCGGGATGGAAGGGCTCGAAGTCCTCCGGCTTCTCTCCGACGCCGACAAACTTGATCGGTTTGCCGATCGTCGTCACGACCGTCAGCGCCGCCCCGCCGCGCGCGTCGCCGTCGGTCTTGGTCAGAATGATGCCGGTCAGCGGAAGCACGGCCGCGAAGCCGGCGGCGGACCGCACGGCGTCCTGTCCGGTCATCGCGTCCGCGACGAAGAGAATCTCGCGCGGATCGATCGCGTCGACGACCGCGCGCACCTGTCGCATGAGCTCCTCGTCGATGTGGAGCCGTCCGGCGGTATCGACGATCACCGTGTCGCGGCCGGTCAGCTTCGCCTCGCGGACGCCCTCGCGCGCAACCTCGACCGGATCCTTCCTCCCCGCGGGATCGAACACCGGGATCCCGATCTGGCGGCCAAGGGTCATCAGCTGCGAGATCGCGGCGGGCCGCGCCAGGTCGGCGGGCACGAGGAGGGGGTAACGGCCACGGCCCCGGAGGTGGAGCGCCAGCTTGCCCGCCGAAGTCGTCTTGCCAGACCCCTGAAGTCCGACGAGAGCGAGGACCGCCGGCTTCCCGTCGAGAACGAGATCGGTCTTCTGGCCGCCGAGCAGCGCCATGAGCTCGTCGCGCACGATGCGCGTGACCTCCTGGGCGGGCGAGAGTTGCTGGAGGACCTTCCCCCCGACCGCCTTCTCGGAGACGCGCGCGGTGAAATCCCGGACAACCGGCAGCGCGACGTCCGCCTCGAGCAGCGACAGGCGGATTTGCTTGAGCGCGGACTCGAGGTGGAATTCGGTGAGATGCCCCTCCCCGCGGAGGTCTTTGAACACGCCCTGGACCCGCTCGGAAAGACCCTCGAACACTCGATCGCCTCCCCTTTTGAGCCGCGCCGAGTTGGCGCGGGAATCGCAAGAATACAAGCCCGCCGCCCGCCCGGTCGAGGCCGCTTGCCTGTTGACAGAGGGGGTGGTTGGGGTATCATGCCGCCGCAATTTTGCGGGGATTCTTTTTGCGTAAAAAGCGCTGAGAGAGAAAAGGAGATGAGGGATATGAAGAAGCTCGTGACCTTGGGTCTTGTTGCCGTGTTCGCGACGGCGCTCGTCACCGGTTGCAAGAAGAAGGAAGAGACCACTACGGAGACCACGACCACGACCGAGCAGCCGACCGTCGTCGAAGAGACCGGCACCACGGCCACCGGCACGACGACGACCACCACCACTTCGACCGAAATGGCGACGCCGGTACCCTCGGGCGGCACGACCACCACGACGGAGTCGAAGACGACGACTTCGACGGCGACGAAGAAGAAGTAAGAGCGCTCGAAACGACGAGAGAAGGCCCCCGATGCGGGGCCTTTTTCTTTTGCTCCTCGATCGGCGGAACCCGACTCCCGATTCCTCTTACACTGTCTCCGTTTGCTTCCCCTCTGGGCGGACCTCTTCCTGGCGCTCGCCGCGGCCGGCGGAGCCGCCGCGTCGATCTCGCTTCGCCGGCGCGAGAGGAGGCTCCTGGCCCGGCTCGCCTCGCGGGAGCGCCGCGGTCACTTTCTCGGCGAGTCCCCCGACCTTCCGCAGATCCTGAAACATGCCTTCTCCGCCGCGGCGGAGATGCTGCCGGTCACCCGGTTCGATCTCTATCGTGTCGGCTCCGCCGGCGAGATCGAGGAGGTCTGGTCCGTTTCCCGGCCGGACGCGAACGGGGAGCCCGAACCCGTGCTCGAAGCCGGCAGCGCGCACCTCGGTGAGGCGATCGACGCCGGGCGGCTGCGCGCCCTGACGGCCACGGAGACCGAGCGCTCGTTTGCGCCCCGGGATCTGTTGCAGGGCGGGCCTCCCTCCCGGCGCCTCCGCCTTCCCCTCTACTCGGGGGACCGCCTGATCGCCCACCTGGATCTCACGAGCTCCGAGACGATCGAGGACGCCCCCAAGGAAGAGATTCGATCCCTTCTCGGGCCCCTGACGGCCTCTCTCCACGCCTTCCGCAACTGGGCGATTGCGGTCACGGACGAGCTGTCCGGCCTCGCTTCCCGGCGCTACTTCGAGACGCGCCTCGCCGAAGAGTGGGCCCGCCGCGAGCGGTACGGAGGAGACCTCGCCGTCGCGTGCTTCGACCTCGACCGGTTCAAGGCCTTGAACGACACGTTCGGCCACGGCGCCGGCGACGCCGCCATCCGCCGCTTCGGAGAGATCGTGCGGGAGGCGATCCGAAGCTCCGACATTGCCTGCCGGTATGGCGGCGAGGAGTTCGCGGTGCTTTTTCCCGAGACGAAGGGGGCCGCGGCGCGCGCGGTCGCCGAGCGGATTCGCAGAGCGGTGGCCGCCGAGCGGTTCGAAGCGGACGGCCGGGGCTTTCGAGTCAGCGTCTCGGGCGGTGTCGCCGAAGCGCTCGGCGTCCCCGATCGGAAACGGCTCCTGGTCCGGGCCGACGAGGCCCTTTACGAGGCAAAAGACCGGGGCCGCAACCGTGTGGTGACGTGGAACGCGCGGATCCGGAAGTCTCTATAGTTGCCCGCCGTGGAACCGGACGCCCCGGGCGGCCCTGCTCTCTCTCCAGTCGAGTCTCTTCTCGACGAGATGATCTCCGGGCAGCGCGCCCGGCTCCTGGCCCTCGCGCGCCGCATCGCTCCCGAGCTCACGCCGGACGACCTCCTCCAGCCGCACGACCACCCGAAGATCGCCGGCAACTCCGACTTCCATTTCGAGGACGGCATCCTCGCCGGCTATCTCGCCGTCCGCGCCGCCCTCCGCGCCAGCCGGTAGAGCCAGCCTCTGCCCGCCGGCCGGCCCGGCCGCAGCAGGCTCGCGATCGTCTCCGCGTGGAGGCGGATCCAGCGGTCGTCCTCCGGCCGGACGCCGAGCTCCCCGAGGAGACGTCCGGTCTCCGCCGCGAGGCGGAGGAGGGCCTCCTCGGAGCCGGCCGGAGCGCTTCGGCTCCGCCTCACGGAAGCCCGAGCCCCGCGGCTTTGAGGAGAGTCCGGACGGCCGCATCCCACGTGATCGCCGCGACGCGCGCCCGGCCGCGCTCTCCCATCGCCTGAAGGACCGGGGTCTGCTCCCAGGCGAGCCGCATCGCGGCGCCCAGGGCCTCCGGCAGGGGCGGGACGACGAATCCGGTGACGCCGTCCTCGACGAACTCGAGGGGCCCGCCCGCGTCCTCCGTGGTGAGAACGGGTTTGCCGGAGAGATACGCCTCGAGCGGAACGTACCCGAGATCCTCGCCGGCGGCCGGCACGACGACGAGCCGCGCCCCCGCGTAGAGCTCCAGCATTTCTTCATCTCCCGCGCCGGCGATCCAGCGTACGCGCTCCGCGATGCCGAGATCCGACGCCATACGGCGGCAGCGCTCCTCTTCCGGTCCGCGGCCGACGACGGTGAGACGCGCGGCCGGCGCGTGCGCGAGAGCCGCTATTGCGAGGTCCGGCCGCTTCCAGGCGTCGAGCCGGCCGACCGTGAGCGCGTAGTCTCCGGGCGGCCCGCTCCGGTAGCGGCCGGCGAGCGGCGGCGGATGGTAGAGCGGGCGGCTCGCGATTCCGTTGTATTTCGCCAGCCGGGCCGCGACGTTCGCGGAGTTGGCGAAGACGCGTCTTGCCTCCGTCAAGCCAACGCGGTCGACCTGCGCGATCGCCTCGCGGGTCCGGAGGTCCTCCGGGCTTGCGGTGAAGTCGCTGTACGGAGTGCCGAACTGGTCGTAGGCCTGGCGGTACTGGTGGATCACCCAGGCCACCTTGTTGCGGTGGCGGACGGCGTAGCTCGGAAAGCGCGTCGCGATCACGGCATCGACGGGATGCCCGGCCACCTCCGTGAGATCGAGGCTCCGCCACGCCAGAGCGCTCAAGAGCAGATCGAAGCGGTCCCGCTCGATCAGAGGCAGGGTGACGAGATCCGCTTCCACTCCGCGCGCCTGGAGCTCTTCCGTCAGCCGCCGCACGTGCCGCTCGGCCCCCCCTGCGGAGAACGGGCTCTGCACGCCGAGCACGAGGACGCGGGGCGTCCTCATCCGGGCCTCGCGGCGGTCACGCTCCCGCCGGGGCCGCCGGAGCGCGGGCCAGCAGCGCGTAGTCCTGCGGCCCGAACAGCAGGCGGTTCAACTTCGCGTCGTTGCCCGTCGACTCCTCGAGCCTCGATTCGGCCGGAAGCGGAGAGAGCAACTCCACCCGGGCGTCCACGAACCCGGCCGCCTCGGCCAGGAACTGGAGCGCCTCCGACGGAACGGGCCGCACGTGGGAGGGATCGAGAAAGAACGCCTTCCAGGCGGAGAGCGAGTCGGTGTTGATCGTCTCCGCGATCAGCAGGCCTCCGGGAGCGAGCGCGCGCCGCGCCTCCCGGAGGAACGCGAAGATCGCCTCGGGTGTCCAGTGCTCGACGACTTGCAGGGCCACGACTGCCCCGAGGGAGCCCGACGGCCGGCGCGAGAGCAGGGCGGGACCGTCCCCCTCCTGGACATCGAGCCCTTCGGCCCGGCACTGGCCGGCAGCGATCGGGTTGATCTCGATGCCCGAAGCGGGGATGCCGCGCTCGGCGAGGAGATGGAGGAATTCGCCGCGGCCGCAGCCGACATCGAGAACGGGGCCCGGAAGGCCGGCGAGAAAAGGGAGATAGAACTGCTGCTTGCGGGCGATCTCCTCCGGGGATCCGCGGAAGCGCTCCTCGAAGAGGCTGTACACCCCCGGAGGGAGAGCGGGCGCGGCGGGGAAATGAGGCGGCCCGGTGGCGCCGGCCGGCGAAAGGGCGGGCGCGGGGGCGGACTCCAGGCGCGCGAGCCGGCCGTCCTGAATCGCGGCACGCCGTTCCCACCCGGCGCGGGCGGCCTCCTGGCGGCCGACCGTCTCCTCGAACGCCCGGCGCTCGCGCACCATGCCCTGGCGCAGCGAATCGAGAGCGTCGAGGGTCAGCGCGTTGAAGACCGCCTGCTCCCGCCAGACGAACCGGAGCGCGCGGACCGCGGCGCGCTTGACGCGCGACAGCCGGGCTCCCGCGGGGACGGAGGGGGTCAGGTGCGCCTGCGCCCGTTCCGACGCCTGCCGGGCGGCGCGCTCCTCGGGCGTGGAAGTATCGGAACCGTCGGTTCTCGCGGGGGCGGTCTTAGCCGGCGCGGCCTCCGCGATCGCTGCGCGGACCTCGTCCGCGAGACGTTTCGCCCGGTCGCGCTCGGAGCTCACCGCGACCGAGGATATAAGAGGCTGGCATCCCCGATGCAACCCGTGTATTGCGAACCCGCGCCGGAACAGACCAGACCATGATTCCCTCCGCCGCCCGCGCCTTCGAGCGCCTCTTCGGGGCCGCGCTCTTCCCCCTCGCCGGCGCGCTGCGCTTGATCGCGCTTGTGGCGCTCGTCGTGGTTCTCGGGGTCGCCGTC
>DATNMZ010000234.1:0-3281 GCA_035602095.1 Thermoanaerobaculia bacterium | reverse complement strand
CGAGCCGCGCGCCGGCGCCGATCGAGGTGCCCTCCCAGACGACGCTGGCGTTGACCCGGGCGAGTTTTCCGATGAGCGCATCTCCCAGCACGCTGCCGGACACCTCGAATCCGGCGGCCGGTCGCGCGACGAGGGTCCGGGATTTCCCTTCGAACGATCCCGCGCCCTCGGGGAAGGGCCCTCCCCGCTCGAGCGCTTCGAGAGACGCGCGGAGGAAATCGCTCGGGCGGCCGAGGTCGGCGAACGGTCCCTCGTGACGCATCCAACCGATCTCTTCCCCGTCACGGAGGAGCGGGTCCCAGAGATCGTGGACGAGGGACGTCTCGCCGGAAGGAATGCGGGGAAGAACCCGAGGGGACAAGACAGAGACGCCCGTGTAGAGAAGGGGAGCGGGCGAGAGCGTCCCCCCGCTCTGTCTTCGAGCGAGCGTCCCCCCGCTCTGTCCCCGCGAGAGCGTCCCCCCGCTCTCTCCCCCGAAGCCCGTGATTCGGTCCCCTTCGGATTGAAGCGGCGTATACCGGTCGGGCTCGCGGTTCTCGACGACCAGGAGAGTCGCCGGTCTTCCGCTCTCCCGGTGCCGCAAGACGAGAGCCGCGTAGTCGGGCTCGATCGCCGCGTCGGAGTTGACGACGAGGAAGTCGCCTTCGGAAAGGAAGTCGGCGGCGTTTCGGAGGGCGCCGGCCGTTCCCAGGATTTCGGGCTCGGGGAAGAAGCGGAGCTTCGGAAGTTCCGACGAGCGATCGATCAGGTGCTGCTCGATCTTCTCGCCGAGATGGTGGAGATTGACGGCTGCCTCGCGGATCCCGAATCGTCGCAGACGAGCGAGGTGGGCGCGCGCGAGCGGCACGTTGAGATAGGGGAAGAGAGGCTTCGGGATGCGTTCGGTAATCGGCCGGAAGCGGATTCCCCGGCCGGCGGCCAGGAGGAGAGCGCGCATCAGGAGTTGGGCCGAGGGCCGCGAGGCGGGGAACCGTAGTCGCGCGGCAGGAGGCGGGGAGAGGAAGGCAAAGGCTCCGCGCGGCACGGCCGGCGGGAAAGTCGCAGATCACTCACTCCTCGCGCCTCTCCTCCGGAGCGAAGACCATGTCGGGCGGAAGCGACGGTTCCTGCTCGCGCCGCTGCGCGTAGAGACGGGCGTAGGTATAGGGCAGGGCCGAGGCGAAGTCGAGCTCGAGAGAGACCAGGACGCGCCGGATCGCCGGAGGGTCGCCTTCGACTTCGACGAACGTGCCGATCGGGGTTTCGTCCAGAGCGATCACGCAGCCCTCGGCGCGCCACTCCTCCCTGCGTTTCTCGTACCGGAACCGGCGTTCGAGGCCGAGGCCGGCGAGGATTCCTTCGGTCTCCTCGGGGTCCGCGACGACTGTCTCCCGCTCCTCGCGGGTTTTGATTCCCCCCTGGAAGCGAGCGGGGCCCTTGTAAGTGAGGATTGCCCGCCCGGCGGCGCGGCGGAGCCGGACGGTTCGGCCCTGAGAGGAGAGCCGGCGCTCGCGGTCGTCGTAGAGGTCGTTCGATTCGAAGTGGCGGGGAGAAGCGAGATCGGCCTTCATCGCCTGAAGGCGGGCGCGGACCGCGGCAAGGTCCGAACAGGGAATCTTGACCTCGATCTCTTCCCGGCCGGCCGCCGAAGCCGGCTGGCCCGGCTTCACGGCAGGAGGCGCCGGGCGATCTCTTGCGCCCGTTTTCCGTCCACGCGTCCCTTGTGCTGCGCCATGAGCTCCTTCATGAGAGGACCGGCGTCACGGGCGGACTGAAAGCCCTTCGCCTGGATGATCGCGCGGAGCACGTTCTCGAGCTCGGCATCCGGGAGCGAACGGGGCAGATAGGCCTCCAGTATGGCGAGCTCTTCGGTCTCGGCGGCGACGAGGTCGGCGCGGCCGCCGAGCCCGTACTGCTCGATCGCCTCGCGCCGCTGCTTGACCGCGCGCCGGATCGCCGTCTCGATCTCTTCGTCCGTCAGCTCGCGCTGGAGATGGATGCGTTCGTTTTTCAAGGCGGAGAGCAGCAGCCGAAGGGTCGAGACCCGGCGTTTCTGGCCCGCCTTGAGAGCCACCTTCAGGTCGTCTTCGAGCCGCGGCAGCATGGTGGGTGAGGATATCAAGGCGGCGTGATCACCAATGTGCGATCCGGTGATCGGGTGATCGGGCGAAGTAGCTGTCGGCTGTCAGCTGTCGGCTCTCTGCTCGGGCCGCGGCGTTTCGGCGTCGCAGGCGCTCTCGTCGTCTTTCGATCACCCGATCGCAAATCGCAGATCGCAGATATTCCTGTAGCCTTCGTCCGTGAAGCGCTTTCTCATCGGGACCGCCGGACACATCGACCACGGCAAGACCGCGCTCGTCCAGGCGCTCACCGGCATCGACGCGGATCGGCTGCCGGAGGAGAAGCGGCGCGGGATCACCATCGATCTCGGTTTCGCGCACGCGGAGTGGGAAGGCGTCCGCATCTCGTTCATCGATGTGCCGGGACACGAGCGGTTCGTCAAGAACATGCTCGCCGGCGCGGGCGGAATCGATGCCGTGCTGCTGGTCGTCGCGGCAGACGAGTCCGTGATGCCTCAGACGCGGGAACATTTCGAGATCGTGCGGATGCTCGGGATCCGGCGCGGAGCGATAGCGGTCACCAAGACCGACCGGGTCGACGCGGAGCTGCTCGGCGTCACCCTCTCCGACGTGTCCGACCTGGTGGCGGGCTCGTTTCTGGACGGAGCGCCCATCGTGCCGGTCTCCGCGCGCACGGGAAAGGGCCTGCCGGAGTTGAAGCGCGCGCTGGTCGCCCTGGCCGGCGACGACGGTGCCCAGGAACGCGAAAGCTTTCTCGTCCGGCTTCCGATCGACCGGGCGTTCTCGGTCGCGGGGTTCGGGCCGGTGATCACCGGCAGCCTCGTCTCCGGCACGGTGTCGAAGGATCAGAAGCTCGAGCTGCTGCCGTCGCGTCAACCCGTCCGCGTGCGGCGTCTCGAGGTGCACGGCCAGGAAACCGCTCAGGCGCGAGCGGGCGAACGGGTCAGCGCGAATCTGGCCGGAATCGAGCTCGAGGATTTGCGGCGCGGGCTCGTCCTTGCGGCCCCCGGCGCGTTCGCCACCACGGCGCTTTTGACGGCGCGCATCGAATTGTTGCCCGGAGCCCCGGAGCTCTCGAGCGGCGACCGGGTCTCCCTCCATCACTTTTCCTCGGAAGCGCGCGCGCGCGTACGCCTTCTGGAGGGCGTGTCGGTTCCTCCGGGGACGAGCGCCGTGGCTCAGCTCAAACTCTCCAACGCTGTCGCCGCGGCCCCGGGAGAT
>DATNMZ010000233.1:0-8122 GCA_035602095.1 Thermoanaerobaculia bacterium | reverse complement strand
GGCCCGCCTGAAGCGGAGCTCGCTTCGGTCCAGACGGGAGCCGCGACGCCGGGGCGACTCGAAGAGCCATGTGCGAGGCTCTGTGCCGCCCACCTGGAGCCGAAGTGTCCGGGCGGGCGGGTGGCGCCGGGCGAGGCCCCCGTCACTGCCCAGCAGGCCGGTCCGGGAGATTGATGTTCGCGACCCGCCTCGATTGCCGGCCGATGCGCATCGACGGGGTGGCCGGCGACAGGACCCGCCCGCCCGGATCGAAGCTAGGCCATTTGCTTCAGGCTCAAGGGAATCAGAACGAACATCTGGATCGCGTCGAAGACGCCGTGCGCGACGATGCAGGGCAGAACGTTCCCGTACAGCACGAAGGCCGTGGAGAGCACGGCGGAGATGACCAGGATCCCGACGAGAACGAGCGGCTGGCCGTAAACGCCGTGCGCCGCGGTGAACATCAGAGTCGCGGCCAGCGGGCCGACGCGCGTCTGAAGGAAGGATCGGAAGAAAAGCTCCTCGACCACCATGGCGGAGACGACGATCGCGACCCGGATCCCGAGAGGCTGCGAGACGAGCCAGAGGATCGTCGGGTTGATCTGCCGGGGACCCTCTCCGGCCATGCCCTGCTGCCGCAGGAGGTACCAGACGAGAAGCACGCCGAGCAGCGCCACGATCGTCAGCAGCCATCCCGCCATGCCGATCCAGAGACCGGCGAACAGGTCCGCGCCCGGCCGCGCGCTCCGGAGCTTCAAGAATTCGGAGATCGAATGGCGCTGCGAGAGGGCGTAGTAGAGCGCGAGAAACACGGCGAGCATTGCATGCACGGCGAACAGGGAGACGAGCGTCAAGTTCTTGGTCTCGAGTCGCCCGCCGGCCAGACCTCCGGCAAAAGGGATCGCGACGGTGAGAAGCAAGACGGCGCCGAGAAGCAGCACGGCGACCGTTCGGCGTGCCGGCTCGGAGAATCCGTCCTGAAGAAAGATCGCGCGCGACCGCGCGCGCGAAAGGGAAATCAGGATCCCCGCAGAGCCGGCGGCCAGCAGGATGGCGAACACCGAATTGTTCATCTGTGACGAACTCCTCCGCGGGCGGCGGAGCATAGCAAAGATCCGGCTGTCGGCTGTCGGCTGTTAGCTGTCCGCTGTCCGCCTGCCGGTTGTCATAATGGCGGGAAGAGGTGCCTCCGTGAATACGACCCGATGCCTGGCGTTTGTCGCTCTCGGCCTCCTCTCGGGATTGGCCGCCGGGGCGGACTATCCGGAACCGGTGGCCGGCGACTTCACGATCCGTAACTTCTCGTTCGCGAGCGGGGAGAGGTTGCCCGAGCTGACGATCCACTACCGCACGATCGGGACGCCGCGGAAGGACGCCGCAGGAATGGTGCGCAATGCCGTGTTGCTGCTCCACGGGACGACGGGCTCCGGAAAGGGATTCTTGACTCCCAACTTCGCGGGAACGCTCTTCGGCCCCGGCCAGCCGCTCGATGCGTCGCGCTACTACCTCATTCTTCCGGACGGGATCGGGCACGGCGAGTCCAGCCGCCCGAGCCTTGGGCTCCACGCCCGGTTCCCGCGCTACACCTATGACGACATGGTAGCGGCGCAGCACGCGCTCGTGACGGAGGGGCTCAAAGTGCAGCACCTCCGGCTCGTTCTCGGCACCTCGATGGGGGGCATGCACACCTGGATCTGGGGCGAGAAGTATCCCGCCTTCATGGACGGGCTCGTCCCGCTCGCCTCCGTTCCCGCGCCGATTGCCGGACGCAACCGTGTTCTGCGCAAGATGATTTCAGACGACATCCGCGAGGATCCGGAGTGGAAGAACGGGGATTACGCCGCCCAGCCCCGCGGGCTCGCCGCGGCCGTCCAGATCCTGCTCGTCATGACGTCCGCCCCGCTTGCCTGGCAGGCGGCGGCGCCGACCCGCGACGCCGCGGACCGGTTCCTCGCGGAACAGATGAAAGGCCGCCTCGCCGGACTGGACGCGAACGACATGCTGTATGCCTTCGAAGCCTCGCGCGAATACGATCCCTCTCCCGGGCTCGAGAAGATCGAGGCTCCCCTGCTCGCGATCAACTCCGCCGACGACGTAATCAACCCGCCGGAGCTCGGCCTCCTGGAGCGCGGGACGGCGCGTGTCCGCGGCGGGAAGTACGTCCTGATTCCAACGGGACCGGAGACGCGCGGGCACGTCACACACTCCTGGCCCGCGGTCTGGGGCGCTCATCTCCAGAAGTTCCTGGATTCCCTCCCGGAGAGACAAACGCGGTGAGATCTCCCGGGCGCCGTTTTCGCGTCTCCCGTCTCGCGTCTTCCGTTTCTCGTTTCCTGTTTCCCGTTTCCCGTCCAACGGCGCCGGCCCCACCGGCACGGTTCCTGCTGTTTCCGGCTCCAGCGTGCTCCTCTTCCTCTTGATTCCCCGGGCCGACCGAGTCCGCGACGCCGGGCCGGAGGGTTCGTGATGGGCTGGCTCGGAGGACGCGGGGGCCGAAAGTCAGACGGCGCCCGGAGTGGCGAAAAGGCCGTCGCCTCCGGCAGCGGGCCGGGCGCGGCCGGCTCCAATCCTCCCGCAGGCTCGATCCAGCCGGGAGGGCGGATCGGCAAATACGAGCTGATCGCGAAGATCGGAGCGGGTGGTTTCGGGACGGTCTTCGAGGCCTTCGACCCGTTGATTCAGCGAAAGGTCGCGATCAAGACGTGCGAGGTCGGCTCTGCCGAGATCCGCGCCCGGACCTTTCAGGAGGCGCAGCTCGCCGGGCGCCTCCAGCACCCCAACATCACGACGGTCTACGAGTTCGGGGTGGAACACGACGTGCCCTACATCGTCCAGGAGTTCCTGCCCGGGGAGGACCTGGACGAGCTGATCGCTCGAGGCGACCCGCTTCCGCTGGCGGAGAAGCTGAAGATCCTGGTCGGCGTCGCGATCGGACTCGAATACGCCCACAAGGCCGGCGTCATCCATCGGGACATCAAGCCCTCGAACATCCGGGTCCTCGAGGGCCACGCCATCAAGATCATGGACTTCGGGATCGCCAAGTCTCAGAACGAGGTTTCCGAGATTACGCAGGCGGGTGTCGCCGTCGGATCCGCGGGCTACATGTCGCCCGAGCAGATCTGCGGCGATCCGATCGACCACCGCACCGACCTGTTCTCCTTCGGCCTGCTCGCCTACGAGCTCCTGGCCGGAGTGAAGGCCTTCAGCAACGACAATCTCTTCAAGCTGTTGGAGACGATCGTCAAGGAGGAGCCGGTCCCCTTGGAGCAGCTGGCGCCGGCGCTGCCTCCCGCGCTCGTCGAGTGCGTCCGCAGGGCCATGCGCAAGGAGCCTTCGGAGAGATTTCAAACCGCCCGGGAGCTGCGCGACACGCTGGTGGACATCCACGGGCAGCCGCCGGCGGAACGCATCACCGGGGATCAGCCCATCCTGCCGCCCGACGAGGCCGCCCGCCTTCTTGCGCTCAGCCGCTTCGAAGTGCTCGATTCCGAGCCCGAGCGCGAGTTCGACGATCTCGCCCGCCTGGCCTCTCAGGTTTGCGACACGCCCTTCGCTCTGGTGACGTTCGTGGACCGCGACCGCCAGTGGTTCAAGTCCCGGGTCGGCGTCGACTGGACCGAGACGCCCCGCGATCAGGCCATCTGCGCGCACGCCATCCTCGGGAGCGAAGTCTTCGTCGTCCCCGATACCACTCGCGACAAGCGCTTCTCCAAGAATCCCTTTGTCCTCCGTGAGCCGAAGTTCCGTTTCTACGCGGGCGCGCCGCTCGTCACGGCCGACGGCCACGCCATCGGAACGATCTGCGTGCTCGACCGGGTGCCGCGCGGCCTCGCGCCCCGTCAGATCGAATCGCTTTCCGCGCTGGCGCGTCAGACCGTGTCGCAGCTGGAGCTCCGGCGCCGGCTGCGCGCCGAGCGGGGCCGCTCCGGCGAAGCGCTCGTCCGGGAAGCCTCCGGTATCACGCCTTCGGAGCGGCGGTTGTGACGGCCGGGCAACACACGATCCTCGTGGTCGACGATGACCCGGGAGTTCGCGAAGCCGTCCAGAGCCTCCTCTTGGAAGAGGGGTTTGCCGTCGTCACCGCCTGCGACGGTCAGGAAGCGCTCGAGCGCCTCGAGACGATGAGCCCTCCCTGCTTGATCCTGCTCGACCTGCGAATGCCGCGAGTGGATGGGTGGGAGTTCCTCGCGCGCCGGGACGGGAAGGGCAAGCGCGCACCGGTTGTCCTGCTTTCCGGGATGACGTTCATCCGCGACGCACCGGGGGTGGCGGACTTTCTCGCCAAGCCGCTCCGGCCGGACAAGTTGCTCGACTGCGTCCGGCGGTTCTGTGGAGACTAGTTAGAACGCGTCGACTAGTCGGTGTGGGTGGCTTGGATAGGTGGTAGGTGGCAGGTGCCCGGTGGCAGGGTCGGATAACCGCAGACCCTCGCACCGTCACCTGTCACCTGTGACCTGTCACCTCTTGGGCTAGACCTGGGGTCGGCGGATCGGGGGCGGCGCGGGAGGACGCTGATCCGGGAGCCTGTCGTACTCGAACCAGAGCGATTCGCCCGAGCGCTGGATCTCGGCGACCTTCACGGCGGCGAGCTCCGGCGGCACGCGTAACACCAGCCAGAGATACTCGAAGACCTCTTCGGTGTTGATCCAGCTCCTGGCAAAGGTCGGCGACTGCGGGGACCCGGAGTAGATGCGGATCCGCTGGGGTCCGTCTTCGTTGATCTCGATATCGATGCGTTCGAGCCGCGCCATTCCGATCCTCACAATAACAAACCGAGCCGGGGGACAAACCTTTTTCCCCAGAACGGAAAAACAACCGGCGCCGCGGAGCCCGGATTCCCGCAGAACGCATCGAGAAACGAGCCTTCTGCCGGCGGACGGATGGGAATCCCCCGAGCCGGAGGCCTCCCGGACCCCGCTTGACAGCCCCGGTCGAATAGATCTATAAATATCGATCTATGGAATCCGGGCGCTTCGAGGTCCAGCCTGCCCGACCCGAGGACTACGAAGTCGTGGCCGCCCTGCTCCAGGAATCCGGCCTGCCGCTCGATGGAATGCGAGAGCACCTGGAACACGCGTTCGTGGCGATCACAGAAGGGGCGATCGTCGGCTTCGTGGCGGTCGAGATGCACGAAGGCGCGGCCCTCCTCCGTTCTCTCGCCGTCCGGCCCCGCCACCGGGGGCATCGCCTCGGCGAGCGCCTCGCGCAGGAGGCGCTCCGTTTGGCCCGCGATTGCGGAAGAGAGGACGTTTACCTCTTGACCGAGACGGCCGCCGGTTTTTTCCCCCGCTTCGGGTTCGCCGTCGAAGACCGTGCGCTCGCGCCGCCGGTGTTGCGTTCGTCGGTCGAATTCCAAACCGCGTGCCCCGCGACCGCGGTCCTGATGCACGCGAGACTGGCGCACGCGTGAAGGGCGGGCTGGACGTGGTCACGATCTGCAAGGCGCTCGGCGATCCCACGCGCCTCAAGATTCTCGACCTCTTGAAGGCGAAGGGCCGCTCCTGTTGCGATCTCATTTCTCCACAGGAGAGCGGCCTCTGCGCCTGCGACATCGAGGAGGCCGTCGGACTGTCCCAGGCCGCCGTCTCGCATCACATGGGCCTTCTCCGCCGCGCCGGGCTCGTCAACGCGGAGAAGCGGGGCCGCTGGATGTACTACTCCCGGCGGGAGGGCACCATCGCCGGATTCGGCGAGATGCTCGCGAAGGTCGTCTAAAAAAATTGGGCGGATACATCGAACTTTATCGAACCGTCGAAAGGAGAAAGGGCATGGCATCCGCAGTTCACGTCTCGTTGAACGTCTCGGATCTGGAGAAGGCCGTCGAGTTCTACCGGGCGTTGTTCGGCGAGCCCCGGAAGCGCAAGAGCGACTACGCGAAGTTCGTCAGCGCCGACCCGGAGATCCACCTGGCGCTTCAGCCGGGCAGGACCAAGGCCGGCCCCGAGGGGGCGCTCTCTCACTTCGGCATCCGCGTCGAAACGACGGAAGAGGTCCGCCGCCGGCGGAGGGATCTCGAGGCGCGAGGTCTCGTGTGCGAAGAGGAGGAGCGCCGGGAGTGCTGCTACGCGCTCCAGGAGAAGTTCTGGCTGACGGATCCCGATGGAAACCGCTGGGAGGTCTATACGGTGCTCGAGGACATGGAGGAAAAGGCCACGAGCGCCGGCGCCTGCTGCGCCCCCTGAGCAGGGCGCCACCCTGTCGGGTTCCCGGGCACCGTTCGGAGGCGACGGGTAAGGCCCTCGGCCGGCCGATCCGGATCGCTGATCGTTGGCGGGTCTCAACTCTATCGAAACAAACGATTGGACACGCATCCGCCCGGCACACATGCTCGTTCTCCCTCAAGGGCTGCCGCGTCAAAGCTTCTCGGGCTTTGTGCGTGGATCCTACGAACTGACCCCGGTGAGAAGACAGGACGGAAGAAAAAGGGCCGAGCCCGGAGGCTCGAAGTTTGAGCTCATCGACGGACCTCGAGCATTTGGAAAGGGAATCCCCATGAAGACCCAATCTTCACGCGCGGTACAGGCAAAGACGAAAGTGCTCACCGGGATTCAGGGGTTCGACGAAATCACCGACGGCGGACTGCCTCTCGGACGAACGAGCCTCGTGATGGGTGGACCGGGCTGCGGAAAGACCGTCTTTGCCCTTCAGTCGCTCGTCAACGGCGCCCATCGATCGAAAGAGGCGGGCCTGTTCGTCGCCTTCGAGGAGAACACGCGCCAGATCGTCGCCAACGCGGCCGCGTTCGGATGGGATCTTCCCGCGCTCGAAAAGAAGAAGCTCTTTTTCCTGGATGCGCGACTTTCTCCCGAGGTCGTGAAGGCCGGGGACTTCGACTTGATCGGCATGCTCAATTTCCTTCAAGCCAAGGCCGAGGACATTCATGCGAAGCGCATCGTGTTCGACGGGATCGACGTGCTGCTCGGTCTCCTCGATGATCCGGTCGCGGAACGGCGAGAGATCTATCGCATCCGCGACTGGCTCACGAAGATGGGATTGACCGCGATCATCACGCAAAAAGTCGCCGGGTTCGAAGCCGACCAGCGCTACAGCTTTCTGCAGTTCATGGTCGATTGCGTGGTCGTTCTCCGGCATCAGGTGGTCGACGGCTCGGCCTTCCGCAATCTTCGCGTCATGAAGTACCGCGGCTCGGGCTTTTCGGCCGACGAGTTCCCGATATCGCTCACGAAGGACGGCATGGAGCTCACCCATCGGGGCCCCCCCGAGCTCAAGTACGAAGTCACCGATGAGAGGATCTCGTCGGGACTTCCTCGCCTCGACAACATGCTGCACGGCGGGTATCACCGCGCGAGCAACGTCCTCATCTCCGGCGCGCCGGGAACCGCCAAGTCGACGCTGGCCGGCCTCTTCGCCGCCGCCGCCTGCAAACGCGGCGAGCGCACGCTGTATGTGAGCTTCGACGAAGGCGCCGACCAGATCGTTCGAAACCTCCGATCGGTCGGCGTTCGACTCGCCCCCCATCTGAAGTCCGGCCTGCTCCGGATGTACTCCACACGCACGCGGGGACCCAACGTCGAAGAGCAGTTCGGCGACCTGCGAAACCAGGTGCGCGCGCACAAGGCGCGTTGCCTGGTGATCGATCCCCTCTCGGCGCTCTCGACGAAGCTGGCGCACATCGCCTCGGCCGATGCGGCCCAGCAGTTCCTGGATTTTCTCAAGGGAGAAGGGATCACGGTTGTGAACACTTCCTTGATGGACGGACTCAGCACCGACGAGGCGACGGCCAGCGGCATCGCGACCATCGCCGACACCTGGATCCACGTCTCCTACGTCGTGCAGGATGGCGAACGGAACCGCGCCCTGACCATCGTCAAGTCCCGCGGCACCGGGCACTCGAACCAGGTGCGCGAGCTGACGCTCGCCAACGACGGCGTCACGCTCACCGACGTCTTCGTCGCCCAGGGGAAAGTTCTGATGGGAGTGGCGCGCTGGGAATGGGAGCAGGAAGAGGTGGCCTCGAAGAAGCGCACCCAGGTCGCCAACGTGCTCAAGCGCCTGCAGCTGCAAGTCGCGCAGGCCGAAGCCGCCGCGCGGCTTCAAGTGGTCCAGACGGAGATGGACGCCCGCAGCGCCGAGATCGCGGTCCTCGCCGACGCCACCGGATCGGCGTCCAAGCTGCTGGTGA